>JBJELS010000251.1:4103-7374 GCA_051879275.1 Lachnospiraceae bacterium | reverse complement strand
AAGAGATTATTTTATTCCCAAAACCGCCTCTAAAGCCAATCCTCTGGTTACGGATAGAGAGGAATTTTATTCTCTGGTTTTTTCCCAAAATACAGAGTGCTTTAAGGCACTTTATTCATCCTATGTGGGCATCTCTCCCTTTATGGCACATGAGCTTTGTACCCGGGCTGGCGGCAGCTGCGATTTATCTGTTGCTTCTCTAAACCACGAAGATAAGGAAAATTTATTCCGGCAGTTCTCTCTGCTTATGAACCAAATCAGAAATGGGGAATTTTCTCCCGTTATTCTTTATGAGCAGGGAAAGCCTTCTGAATATGCAGTTTTTCCCATATCCTCCTATCCCAGGGAAAATATGCGGGGAGCAGCCTCGCTCTCCTCTCTGCTGGAGCAGTATTACGAAGAAAAAAACACGATTACCCGTATTCGGCAGAAATCGGTGGAGCTTCGTAAAATCGTACAGACAGCCCTGGAAAGAAACATCAAAAAATACGATCTGCAGCTTAAGCAGATGAAGGATACCCAAAAGCGGGAAAGGGATAAGCTTTACGGAGAGCTGCTCACTGCCTACGGCTACGGTATAGAGCCTGAAAGCAAGTCCGTAACCGTTAATAATTACTATACCGGTGAGGAAATTACCATTCCTCTGGATCCGGATTTATCTGCCATTGACAATGCAAAGCGTTACTATGAACGCTACAATAAGCTGAAACGAACCTATGAAGCCCTCTCCACTTTGACGGTACAGGTAAAAGAGGAAATCGATCACCTGGAATCCATCAGCGCTGCCCTGGATATTGCCCGCAGGGAGGAGGATTTAATCCAGATTAAAGAAGAATTAACCGAGACCGGTTACATCCGCAGAAAGGGACACCAAAAAAAGCAGCGGTTTACCAGTAAGCCCTTCCACTACCTCAGCAGCGACGGCTATCATATTTATATAGGGAAGAATAACTATCAGAATGAAGAGCTCACCTTTCAGTTTGCCTCCGGAAATGACTGGTGGTTCCACGCAAAGGGCATCCCCGGCTCTCATGTTATCGTGAAGTCTGAGGGGGACGAAATGCCCGACCGTGTCTTTGAAGAAGCCGGACGGCTGGCGGCCTTTTACTCCAAGGGCCGCGGACAGGAAAAGGTGGAAATTGATTATACCCTGAAAAAAAATGTAAAAAA
The DNA here is from genome assembly GCA_051879275.1 of Lachnospiraceae bacterium. Taxonomy (GTDB): domain Bacteria; phylum Bacillota; class Clostridia; order Lachnospirales; family Lachnospiraceae; genus SFDP01. The sequence continues at coordinate 6,204 of JBJELS010000251.1, read as the reverse complement.
GCCTTCCGGCAGCAAGCCCGGCTTCGTTGTCTATTACACCAATTACTCCCTGATTATTGACTCAAATATCAGTGGACTTGTTGAGCTCACTGATTAAGAAAGGCAGATTCGTTATGTTTACTTTTCCCGCCGAAGGGAGTTCTCTTTCTACTCCTGCTGCTTTCTCTTTCGGATACCGTATTCGTCCGGCACTCCCAAAGGATGACTACAATATTTTAAAAATAATGAACAGAGCCGTTGCTGACTTGAAGGACAAATCCCTGTTTATTCCGGATGATTTGTCCTTGATCAGAAGCATTTTAAACTCAGAAGGCTTTGGCCTCATTGCTTTGGATTATCAGGATAATCCGGTGGCCTATCTATTGGTTCTTTTCCCCCGGCTAAGTCCTGAAAATCTGGGCTATGATCTGGACTTTTCTGAGGAACAGCTGCTGCAGGCAGCACATATGGATTCTCTTGCTGTTTATCCTGAACATCGGGGACGCTGTCTGCAAAAAAGCCTGATTACCCGGGCAGAAAAGCTTTTAGGTGCTTCTTACCCATACCGGCTTGCTACCGTCTCTCCGCATAATTCTGCCAGTCTGAAAAGCTTTCTGGAGTGTGGTTATGAAATTCAGTTGACAAAGGAAAAATACGGAGGCCATATACGCCATATCCTGATGAAATCAGCAGTATCAAAACCTCCTGACTAAAAATAAAATGGCGTGTCCATCCATAACCGGGACACGCCTTAAGCTTTCTTCATCCAATTCTATTTCTTTTCATCATATTCTTTCGTTTTGCTCAAAACGATTCCCACACAGGGAAGCAGACCAATCAGGTTTGGGAGAACCATAAGACCGTTAAACATATCAGACATGTTCCAAACCAGTTCTACCTTTAAAGCAGAACCTACTACCACACAGATGACTACGATAACGGAATATAGTTTTACTGCTTTTTCTCCAAAGAGAGCACGAACATTCACTTCCCCAAAATAGTACCATCCTATGATAGTTGTAAACGCAAAAAACAGCATGCAGACAGCAATAAAAATATTTCCGAAGCTTCCAAAGCTTGCATTAAATGCACTCTGTGCAAGGACTGCAGCTGTTTCCCCATTGGTATAAAGACCACTGGAGATAATCACCAACGCCGTTAAGGTTAAAATAATAAAGGTATCGATAAACACGCCTATCATGGCGATAATTCCCTGGTCACAGGGGTGGTCTACCGCTGCTGTTGCATGGGCATGAGGTGTAGAACCCATACCGGCTTCATTGGAGAAAAGACCTCTTGCTACACCATAGCGCATAGCCTTCTGTACCGTAACACCTATAAGTCCTCCTCCTACTGCCTGAGGGGAAAATGCTCCCACAAAAATATCCCTTATTGACTGCACCAATACGCCGGCATTCATAAAAAGAATTACCACACAGCCAATAATGTATAACAGAGCCATAATGGGAACAACTTTTTCCGTAAAACGGGCAATACGCTTGATTCCCCCGATAAAGATGATACCGGCAATAATCGCAAGAACGATTCCTACCGCCAGAGAGCTTACACCAAAGGCTCCCTGGAAAGAAGAGCCAATGGAGTTGGACTGAACCATATTTCCCATAAATCCCAAAGCCAGAATAATGGCTACGGAGAAAAAGCCTGCCAGAAACTTTCCAAAGGCTCCCTTAAAAATATAACGTATATAATAGATAGGGCCGCCGGAAATTACTCCGTTTTCCACCTTACGGGTAACCTGTGCCATTACCGCCTCGGCATAAATGGTAGCCATCCCGAAGAAGGCACTGACCCACATCCAGAAAATCGCACCGGGACCGCCGGCTGCAATGGCTGTTGCCGCCCCTGCAATATTACCGGTTCCTACCTGTGCCGCAATGGCTGTGGTCAAGGCCTGAAAGGAGCTGAGTCCATGTCCGTCATGTGTACTATGGAGAGAAAAGTTTCCGAAAAGCATTTTCATTCCGGGAACAAACTTTCTAATCTGAATAAACTTCAGTCTGACGGTATAAAAGATACCTGTTCCTGTCAACAGAATCAGCAGTGCATAATCCCAGAGAAAACCGTTTACTGCTTCTACCACACCAGCTATAAAATCCATAAT
>JBJELS010000251.1:0-4003 GCA_051879275.1 Lachnospiraceae bacterium | reverse complement strand
TTCTTCCCCTTATCTTATTTTACATAAGCTGCACAAAAAAAGTTCAAGGAGAAAATCCTTGAACCATACGTTATTTCCATGATAAGAGCAACAAAGTACACTCGTCCTTTGTTTCTTATAAGATAACGCTGTCCTTTTGCCTGAGAGATTCGCGGCTGATTAACACCACTTTCACCTTCGGCACCCATATACTGAGATTCTCCAGCGGTCCATCCAGCTGCAGTCCCATTTCCGTCTGTAAACGAAAACCCCTGAGAGTATTACTCCTTCGGTGGGCCTAGTGCCACTTTCCTGCAGCCTTCTATTGGCTTCTTATGTAATTATAGGCTTCATTATACTAATCCATTAAAGCAGTGTCAATCCGACAAATTGCATTTTTTTTCGTACACCAAAGACAGATTATTCCTTCTGAGCCATACGCCTGCCAAGCTCACTTAAGGTAACCTCATAGGCAGCTCTCTCACGCTCAAGCCAGGAAGTATTGAGTCCACCTGCAGTCACCTTCCTTTCAGGCACTAACCGTTCGGTCAGATAAATCAGAAAATCGGGATTTTTTACCAAAAGGGGACCTGTCAGATGAGTACCGAAGAAATTCTTTACCCAAATTCCTTCCATTCCTCCTGTTTCTTCATTTCCCAGTCCCATTTTCACCGTAAAAAGCGGAGTGTCGATTCCGGTGATAGTACTGCATTTATTGATAAACCCTACCAGTGGATTTTGGCTGCCTTCCATGATAAAAACAGCATCTCCTGTAGTTCTTGTCCGATTCTGCTCCTTAACCCGAAAAGGAAAAATATCCATTCCCTTCCATTCTTTTCCTGAAGCATCCGTAAGAGAATGCCCTAAAAGCTCAAAGGAATTACCGGTCATCAGAAGAATTTTACCGCTGTCAATATAGTCCTGCAACTCCTTTCGATAAGCAAGCAAATGCTCAAGCACCCGTTTCTGGTTTCTCTCTGTTCCTGAACCTGTATAAATAAAATCATACGCTTCAAGCTTCAGGCTGTCCCCCAGCGAAAGGCAGTCCAGTTCATATTCGATTTCGTTTTTTTCCAGCATACGGCACAGGGCACGGATATTTCCATACTCTCCGTAGAGGTTCATGATATCATGGTATAAATGCAGTAGTTTCATGTTTTCTCCCATTCCTACTCTGTCTTTACTCTGGTCAGGAACTTGTCCTTATCGGAAAAGCAGGTAATAACATAGATTTTTTCCTTGCAGTCATTATCCAGAGCTGCCACGGCTTTCTCCACCGTATCCAGAACGATAATTTTATCCTGGGGAATATGGGTATAGGAAAACCGCACTGCCAGATCATTGCAGTAGGTTCCGGCCAAAATAATCCTCTTAACATTATCCTTATCCAAAAGGTGAAAATCAATATCCCAAAGCCAGGAAACATCACCAGTAAAATATTTTCTGCTGATGGCATCCACAATGACCAATACGTCACAGCCTTCTTTGTCTTCTGCTGCAAGGCGGATGGACTGATTATAGGAAATACTGTTTTCATGCTTGGAGGTCAACAGCGTTCCCCTTCTGTTTCCCAAAGTAAAGGTGACTACACGCCCGTTCTTCAGTACATAATTATTTAAATGCGGAACAATTCTCTCTCCTTCAATTCCTGTCAGGGAAGCCACCGTAAAGGCAGCCAGAATATTATAAATATTGTACAGGGATTTCAATGCCAGCTTGATTTCATACCGTCCATTAATCACAGCTGTCCCCTTCTCAAGATCTGCAGAGGTAACCGTATAGGCTGTCTCATTACGTTGATGGCCGCAATGTTCGCAATGGTAAAATCCGATATGGTTATAATGATATCCAGTGTAAGTCATGGGCTGCTTACAATGGGGGCAATAAGCTCCATCATGATAAACTCCTACAAATTCCGTGGTGTCCGTACTCAATTCCCCTACGCCAAACCAGACAACATTCTTTTTCCCATAACCAAAACAGGATACATAAGGATCATCTGCATTTAAAATCAGCTGTGTCTCATCATGAATACTGTCTGCCAGAGCATCATAAACCCATTCGGGATGGCCATTTCTGGTAAGCTGGTCCCGATAAAGATTGGTAATCACATAATGGGTAGGAGTGATATATCTAAAGGTATAACGGGCAAAACGCTCATCACTTTCAATCAATAAAATATCCGCAGTCACCTTCCCTCCCAGGGTACAGCTGTCCAATACCAAGGTGGTAACTCCTTCAATCTGATTAGAGCCTTCTCTATTCCAGGCAACCTTTTTCCCGTTAGCTGTCAAAATATGAGCAATCATTTCTACTGTGGAAGTCTTTCCGTTACTTCCGGTAACCGCAATAATATAGGATGGAAGAAAAATTCGCTGTAAAATATCCGGGCAGATTCTCAATGCAATCTTGCCCGGCAGGGAGCTTCCTTTTCCGATTATTTTTCCCACAAAACGAAGTAGTTTACAAGTAATAATGGTCAGTACTGTTTTCATTCGCCTTCTATTCCTCTAAAAATTCTTTCAGGGCGGCAATGCGGTCATTGTCTATAATCTCAACGCATTCCTCCACCGAAATTTCTCCCAACATCAGTCGAAGTAACGCTTTTCCCCCTAAAACCTGATTAAAACCAATGATTTTAGGCTGTGCAAGGGAAGCCCGAATCAGGGCATCCACATTTTCTTTGTTTTCCTCGTATTGTACCGACTTCACATTGGTAGTCTGCCCCTTGAATACAGAATCTGTGGAGATTCCCTCAAAGGCAATATTATAATTCTCATGTTCTGCCATAAAATTAATAAACTCCACAGCTGTTTCTACATTTTCACCGTTTTTGTTTGCCATAATCAGATTAATGTTACCCTCTTCGTAAGTCCCTTCCTCACAGGTTCCCATGAAAACAGGCATTATTCCAAAATCCTCAACCTGATATAAATAATCTTCCTCATTATAGTCCGTGTCAAACCAGGTATCCCAAACGAACATCATGCAAGCCTCACCGGTTCCCAGGATTTCACTGCTGTAATCCCAGGTATCGGTGGAATAGATTTCTCCGAAATAGCCTTTGTCAGCAGCCATCTTAAACCACTCACACATAGAAATAAACTCCGGAATATCGGCGTAAGTCATTTCTCCCGTGTTCAACCCTTCAATGTATTCCGGGTGCTCCTCCAATACCGGGTCCAGGGCAAACTGATAAAAAACCGGCCACCCATCAGAAGCAGCCAGATAAATAGGCTGGATACCGTTTTCCAAAAGCTTATCGCAGACCTCATTAAATTCAGTCTGTGTCCTGGGAATATCCAGTTCCAAATCGGCAAAAATCCGCTTATTATAAAAGCAGCCGGAATGAGAAGATTCCCAGAAGGGAAGTCCCACAATCATATCGTTATAGGTAACCTGGGGCAGGATGGAGTCCTCTATATCCAAAACCCATTGGGCATCCGACCAATCCACAAAATTTTCCTCGGGATTATATTTATATAAATAAGAATTACCGAAATGGATGTATAAATCCGGTATATCTCCGCTTTCAAATTTGGCCAGTGAAATCGCTTCAGAATTACTGCTCTCAAATCCCTGACAGTCGATTCGGTTCCCGGTTTTAGCTTCGTACATGGCGATAATCTTCTGTAGATATATTTTTGACAAATCATCCCCATGGCTGTAAAGTGTCAGCGTAACACCGGAAGTATTCTCCCGGGAATCGAAGCTGACCGTTTCTGCAAATGTCTGTTCGTCGTTTTTCGATATGGTCGCGTTACCATCACTGCAGCCTAAAAGAATCAGAGCAGGAAAACTACAAATAATCAGCGACAGAATCCATCTTTTCATTCCATAGCCCTCCAAAAGAATCCTATCATTACTTTCTTATTATACCTAATCCTGCTCTTCTTATCTATGATAAATTTTCCTGATTCTGAATATTTTCTTAGGAATATCTGTTTAAATCTCCTGCGGCATGATGATTGCTGCCAAAATATAGATAAGCAGCCCCGAGCCCAATCCCCCGATGGTTAGAATC
>JBJELS010000250.1:0-35476 GCA_051879275.1 Lachnospiraceae bacterium | reverse complement strand
GAATAGATTAAACAATACCTGATCTCTTCCTGCAACTCTCTTGCATCAAAGGGTTTTTCAAAAAAGCGGTAGCAATGCAGTTCTTCATAGGTATACAGCCTGCTGTCCTCCAGCGCAGTCACAAAAATAACCGGCGTAAAGCTGTATTTTTCCATTTTTCTTATCTGACTGACAAACTTAAGCCCGGATGAATCTGCCGGTTTGCCTGTATCCAGAATAATATCTACAATAAACAGATCAATGTCATTTTCCAGGGCACATCTGCAGCCTTCAGCCGGATGGGGAAAAGCAAAAATAAACGTCTTGATATCTATTTCATTGACCAAAGCCTTAAGGTATTCTGCCGTAGCGAAATTATCTTCCAAAATCAAAACCTTTTTCAACGCTCATCCCCTATCTTTTCCAGCTTTTGCATAATTTCCATTACCAGTCCCCGGCTGTCCGGCTTCATTAGCTCAAGAAGGCAGCAGATTTCACTGATTACTCCATTTTTATCCTTTAATATCAGGGAAAAGGGAATATGCAGCTGTGAGGACATCTTCCAGATCAGTTCACTGTCCGGCAGCAGCTTTCCCCTTTCCAGCTCTCTTAATTTTTTCAGGTCTACCCCCAGCTTCTCTGCCATATGAAGCTGACTGAAGCCCTTATACTCTCTGTATTTTTTAAATATCGTTTTCTCTCTATTCTCCGTTGCGACCAGATATCTGGCATATTCGATAATCCGCTTATCCTCCATGCTTAAAGCCTTCTGCCTGCTGTCCGGTCTGACCACCAGCATGCATACCATTTCGTAATAATTTAAAAGCTCTGCATATTGGTATTGGGTAAAAAAAGAAGCCTGATTTCGTTCTATCTTTCTTCCGGTAAATATGTAGAAGGAGTCCAGTTCAGTCTCACACAGATATTTTGTTTCAAAAAAGCTCAGTCTTCGCCTTTCCTTTTCCGCCTTACTGTAGTGGTTTTCACTCATTTTCATTTTATCGGCCATTTGCTTCTGTGTTAATTTAAGCCTGATTCGCTCTTCTCTCAGTCGTTTAACAAAACATTGGTAGGTATTCTGGCTCATAGGGCTGTATCTCATCATCTATCATCTGTATTTTACCTATTTTAATTAATTATTTTTACCTAAAATATACCTTATATCGCATATAGATAAAGTTTACCGTTTTGTTGAACCTGTGATTTTTTTATTCTAATCCTTCATTCCATCTTTCCTCTGTCCGTTTTTTCCTTTTTTAAATCTTTCAATTAAAAAAATAACTACATTTAGTATTTGTATCCTAATCTAACCACATTTTCTGGTATTATATTATTGATTTAAACGGTGAATACACTATGGCAGTCATCTGCAACCCCTCTTTTTTCTGCCTTTCACACATTTTTTTCCTCATATACTCTCTTCTTCCGCATCCCACAAGAGCTATTCTCTGACTGCCCATAGTTATCCTTTGGAATAAAAAAGCAATAGCCCGTTCATCCTCCATGAACGGGCTATTGCTTTTTTATTATTTTTTCACTATTCCTACCGCCATTTCATACTGTGCTCTGTGCCGTTCTTCCACAATATCCTTTGGATAAGGAATACATCCTCGATTCTCATAAGGGTCATTAAAATAATAGCTCTCCTCATCATATCCTACCAAAAGCAGACAATGCTCATTGGAAATCCAGGTAAATTCCTCTCCCGACTCCGTCAGCAGCCATGACGGGCCTATTACAGGCTCACGCATATCGATACAGGCCCAGAAAATAAGCGGCATATCTTGATTAATGTATTTGGTAATCAATTCCTCCATTGCCGTTCCGGTTTCATTTATCACTTCATAAGACTCGCCTATGGAAGCTTTAAGTGCATTAACGATAACCGGAGCATAACAGCCGAAGGAGTCCTTATCATAAGGACTCCCGCAAAATACCTGATTGGGATCAGGACCATATACTTTTCCTTCTTTATTTATAAAATCACCCTTTTTCAGATATTTGGCGATAAATTCCTCTACCGAAATATCATAACCCAGAAACTGCAGCAGCATTACCGCAGATACACTTTCACATCCGGTAGGATATTTTTCACTTTGATCAATATAGGGTACTTGAATAATTTTCATCCTCAATCCCCGCTTTTCTCTTTTAAGAAATAGCGCATTACCGTTAATACCACAAACAGTAAAATCAGGCTTACCGGCAGTACGATTAACCAGTTCTGCACCAATCCCGCCAATAAATAACCCACTATACATACCCCTACAACCACGAAGGCATACTGCATCTGCGTAGAAACGTGATTAATATGATTACTCTGTGCACCCGCAGAAGACATAACCGTTGTATCGGAAATCGGAGATATATGGTCACCGCATACCGCACCTGCCAGAACTGCCGAAATGGAAATAATCATCATCTCCAGATTACCGCTGTCAAATAAGGCGGTCACAATGGGAATTAAGATGGCGAAGGTTCCCCAACTTGTTCCTGTGGAAAAAGCAAGGAAGATTGCCACACAGAACATAATTACCGGCACCAGCATATTGGCTGCTGCCTGATTGCCCACCATACCTTCCACAAAAGCGGCAATTCCCAGCAGATCTCCGATTCCCTTCAGGGACCAGGCAAAAATCAGAATGGTACAGGCCGGAACCATCAGCTTAAAGCCTTCCACCAGACTGTCCATAAAGCTCTTAAAGGTAATGACCCTTCGGGGTAAATACCATACTGCACAGAAGATCACCGTAATGGTAGTGGCAAAAATCAGACTGGTTTCTGCATCACAGCCGGAAAAAGCCGTGATAATATCCGTTGCCCCATCCTGATACCCGGTATAAATCATTGCTCCTACCGCACTGACAATCAATAAGGCTACGGGAAGAACCAGGTCAATCACTTTTCCCTTATGATGTCCTTCTTCCTCCTTAATCTGCTCAAATTCTTCTTTGCCGCTGGTAAATAAATCTCCCTTTGCCGCATTTTGCTCATGCCGCTTCATCAACCCGAAATCCCAACCGCTGATACAGATATAGGCTACCATGGACAGACTGAGTAAGGCATAAAGATTATAGGGAATGGTATTTAAAAACAGCTGAAAGCCGGTGATTCCCGCATCCTCAGGCACATAGGAGTTTACTGCTGCCGCCCAGCTGGAAATCGGAGCAATAATACAGACCGGAGCTGCAGTAGCATCAATAATATATGCCAGCTTTGCACGGGAAATCTTATAACGATCCGTAACCGGCCGCATTACGCTTCCTACCGTTAAGCAGTTAAAATAATCATCCACGAAAATTAAAATCCCCAGACCCATGGTTGCCATGGAAGCACTCCTTTTGGATTTAATTCTCTCCCCTGCCCATCTTCCGTAAGCGGCAGAACCACCCGATTTTGCCATCAGCACAATTATCATACCCAATAAAATATCAAAAATCAGAATATTCAGATTCATGCTGCTTTTCATCACATCAAAAAAGGTGATGAAGCTTTCCCAGGGGCGGAAACCGGTATACATTACCGCTCCAACTGCCACTCCCAGAAAGAGAGAGCTGTAAACCTCTTTAGTAATCAGTGCCAGCACGATTGCCAGAATCGGCGGCAGCAGGGACCAGACAGTCCCGATAAACATTGACCCATCCATTAGAAATATCTCCTTTGTATACATTTTTCTTTCTTATATTACCACATTACCGCAGAAAAGAAAGAAAAAAATAATTTTTCTCCCTTCTCAATAGCTCCTGATTCTGTCATTTTCATCATCTACAGTCTTTTCAATTTTTTGAATCCTTACAAAGTAGCTGTATGCATCATTTACCCTTACCTGTACACGATCCCCCTCTTTATGCTTCATCAATGCTTTCCCCAGAGGAGACTCGATGCTGATAAAATTATTCAGGGAATCCCCTCTTACCGTTGTCACAATTTTAAAGGTCTCTACCGTTCCCTCTTCCTCAAAAAACACGGTAATGGTATTATTCATACCCACCTCATCTTCCTTGGAGGTATCCTCGATGACCTGAGCTGTCTTAATCATTCTTTCCAGATAACGAATCCTGCTTTCGTTCTGGTTCTTGGCCTTCTTTGCCGCATGATATTCAAAGTTTTCGCTTAGATCACCATGGGCCCTGGTCTCCTTTACCTCCTCCAGAAGTGTCTTTCTCAGCTCCAGCTTACGATAGTCGATTTCCTTTTGCATTTTATCAATATCGGACTGTGTTAATTTGTCATGCATAATTTCTTCTCCTTTTCCTGTCCCACATGGAAAAAAGCCGTAAAATCTTTGATTTTACGGCTTTTTCAAAAAAATATAATAGCGAGAAAGGGACTTGAACCCCCGACACTGCGGGTATGAACCGCATGCTCTAGCCAGCTGAGCTATCTCGCCATATTAAATAGGTTGCCGTCAGACAACACATTCTCCTGCTAAACAGGAATGGGACCTACAGGGCTCGAACCTGTGACCCTCTGCTTGTAAGGCAGATGCTCTCCCAGCTGAGCTAAGATCCCATGGCTACTGTCGCAACCGACTTGATTAGTTTACTATATGGGAAGAAGCTTGTCAACCTCTTTTTCAAGATATTTCAATAGCTGATATTTCAATAGCAAGTATTCTTATATAGCCTTCTTCCTTTATCAGGACTTCAGGCAACTCTGTGTCTGAAGTCCTGTTGCTCTTACCATATGCCTATAGCTTAAGCCAATTTGGACTTAGCCAGATCAGCCAGTGTGGAAAATCCTTCCGCATCATTAACGGCCATCTCAGCTAACATCTTTCTGTTAATGTCAATATCCGCCAGCTTAAGTCCATGCATAAACTTACTGTAGGATAAACCGTTCATTCTTGCAGCTGCATTGATACGGGAAATCCATAAACGTCTGAACTGACGCTTTCTCTCTTTTCTTCCTGCATAAGAGGAAGCCAAAGCTCTCATTACCGACTGCTTTGCAATTCTATACTGCTTACTTCTTGCTCCTCTATAGCCCTTTGCAAGCTTTAATACTCTGTTATGTCTCTTTTTAGCGTTTAATCCGCCTTTAATTCTTGCCATCTCTTATTCCTCCTCAATCTACGACTTATAAATATGGTAAAATCTTCTTCATATTCTTAACGTTAGTAGCATCAGTCATAGCTGATTTTCTAAGATTTCTCTTTCTCTTAGTGGTTTTCTTTGTTAAGATATGGCTCTTATAAGCTTTATTTCTTTTTAATTTACCTGTTCCTGTCACTTTAAAACGCTTTGCTGCTGAACTGCTTGTCTTAATCTTGGGCATATTTATATCCTCCTATACATAAGTTTTCAATCTATTCTAACCGATGAAGCCTAACGCTTCTCGGTTAAAAACATGGTCATTGCACGGCCCTCTACCTTGGGAGCCTTCTCCATTACACAAATATCGGATAAAGCCTCGGCAAAATCATCTAAGATATGTTTGCTGTTTGCCATATGTGCCATTTCCCTTCCTCTGAATCGCAGAGTAATCTTAACCCTGTCTCCCTTTGAGAGGAACTTTCTGGCCGCATTAATCTTGGTGTTCAAATCATTGGTATCAATGTTAGGGGAAAGCCGAATCTCCTTAACCTCTATGGTCCTTTGTTTCTTCCTGGCTTCCTTTTCTTTTCTGGAAAGCTCATAACGATACTTTCCATAATCCACGATCTTACAAACCGGAGGCTTGGCTGTGGGAGCAATCTTGACCAGATCCAGTCCGGCTTCCTCAGCAATCTTCATGGCATCTCTGGAGGACATAATTCCTAACTGTTCTCCGTCCTCACCAATCACTCGTACTTCTTTGTCTCTGATTTGTTCATTAATCATTAATTCGCTAATTGTCTTACCCTCCATAAGAAAACAAAATAAATAAAAAGTGGATAGTCACAGACTATCCACAAAAATTCCCATAGATTATCAAGCCATCTATTGGACTATTGACACCTGTAAGCCCGTTTGCCACAGGGTGAGAGCGGATACTCTGCTTGCTGCGTCCTCTTTGAAACCTCATATAGGTTATCATGATTTTGGGCTTACGTCAAGGTCTTTTTTTATTTTTCCTTAAAAGTGCTGCAGCTGGTTTCTCTGCCGGTGTCTGCACCCATACCGCTGATTTCCACATGGTCAGCGGTACATTTGTAATTTGCATTATAAATACACTTTGCCGCTTCACAATCAACACTGATGGTCACACTGGGATGGCTGGTGGCATTGGTCAGGCTGTCCCCTCTCTTCTGGGAAAAGCTCTCACAGCAGGTATCATCCGTACACTGTGCATGCTTGCCTCCCACCATAATATCCCCTTTGCAGCAGCACTTATCCTTATTATAGGTACAAGTATCTGCCTGACATCTTAATTCTGCCATTTTAACTCCTCCTTCATTCCTTATCGCCTGAATGGCGTTCTAAAGAGCAGTATGTTCTTTCCGGCAGAATCTTATTCATATTTAAAAGCTTTTTTCTGAATGTCCTGAAAAATACCTATGCCTGTTTTCCTTCCTCTGCTGCCTCTTCCTTACGAATTTCCTTAGTGCGGATTTCCCGACAGATAGCGTCGATAAATTCATCCAGAGTTTTCTGACCTTCATCACCGGCAAAACGGCTTCTGACGGATACCAGTCCTTCCTCTTCCTCCTTCTGGCCCACAACCAGCATATACGGAACCTTGGCCAATCTGGTTTCACGGATTTTATAACCGATTTTCTCAGAGCGGCTGTCCACGGTACAAAGGATGCCATTCTCTTTCAGCTGCTCTTCCACCTTGCGGGCATAGTCCATATACTTCTCGGAAATGGGCAGAACACGAACCTGTTCAGGACAAAGCCAGGTAGGGAACTTTCCGGCATATTTTTCAATCAGCCATGCCAGGGTTCTTTCATAGCAGCCCATGGAGGTTCTGTGGATAATATAAGGGCGTACTTTATTACCATGCTCATCCACATAGTACATATCAAACTGTTCTGCCAGCACCGCATCCCACTGAATGGTAATCATAGTGTCTTCCTTGCCGTAAACGTTTCTGGCCTGAATATCCACTTTAGGCCCATAGAAAGCGGCTTCTCCCTCTGCTTCCGTAAAAGGTACCTCCAACTCCGTCAGGATTTGTCGGATATGGCCCTGTGTTTCTTCCCAAACTTCTGCGCTTCCCACATATTTTTCCTTATTATTGGGATCCCATTTGGAAAGACGATAGGTTACATCCTCCGAAACACCCAGGGTATCCAGGCAATATTTTGCCAAAGCAAGACAGCCCTTAAACTCTTCCACCATCTGATCCGGTCTTACAATTAAATGTCCCTCGGAGATGGTAAACTGGCGTACCCGGGTAAGGCCGTGCATTTCTCCTGAATCCTCATTTCTGAACAGCGTAGAGGTCTCACCGTAGCGAAGGGGCAGATCTCTGTAGGATTTCTGGCTCGCTTTGTATACATAATACTGGAAAGGACAGGTCATGGGACGGAGAGCGAAAACCTCTTTATCCTTTTCTTCATCCCCCAGTACAAACATCCCTTCCTTATAGTGATCCCAGTGACCGGAAATTCTATATAAATCGGATTTTGCCATAAGAGGAGTTTTGGTACGGATATACCCTCTCTTCTCTTCCTCATCCTCAATCCACCTTTGCATGGTTTGAATCATTTTTGCTCCCTTTGGCATTAATAGCGGAAGACCCTGTCCGATAACGTCAACGGTAGTAAACAGCTCCATCTCACGGCCCAGTTTATTGTGGTCGCGCTTTTTTATATCCTCCAGATGCTCCAGATATGCCGCCAGCTCTTCCTTTTTATTAAAAGCTGTTCCGTAAATTCTTTGCAGCATGGCATTATCGGAATTTCCTCTCCAATATGCACCTGAGGAAGAAATCAGCTTAAAGGCCTTAATGTTTTTGGTACTCATCAAATGCGGGCCGGCACAAAGGTCTATAAACTCTCCCTGCTGATAGAAGGAAATCACAGCATCCTCCGGTAAATCCCGAATCAGCTCCACCTTATAAGGCTCCTTTCGCTCCTCCATCAGCTTAATGGCTTCTTCTCTGGGAAGGGTAAATTTCTCCAGCTTTTTCCCTTCCTTTATGATTTTTTTCATTTCTGCTTCCAGCTTATCCAAATCCTCTCTGGAAAAGGGTGCATGGTCAAAATCATAGTAATAACCATTCTCTATGCTGGGCCCAATAGCCATTTTGGCATTCGGATACAGTCTTTTTACCGCTTCAGCCAATACATGAGAGGCAGTATGACGAATCACCTGCAGCCCCTCCTTATCATTGGCTGTAAGAACATTTAAGCTGCAGTCTTCTGTTAATTCTGTCCTAAGATCTACAACCTTTCCATTTACCTCGCCTGCACAGGCCATTCTGGCCAGGCCTTCACTTAAATCTGCTGCCACCTGGTAAACACTGACTGCGGCTGCATACTCCTTTACTGAGCCATCTTTTAGCGTAATTTTTATCATTTTCTTTCTCCTTTCTTTCTCTTTTTTCTGCAAATAAGCAGATTCGGAATGTATACATTCCTCATTCGCGTTGCTCGTCAAGTGGATAAGAAGCACTTTGTAAGCAAGCTTCCAAGCTGCTTCTTATCCACTTGACTCTGCTTATTCGCGCAAAAAGTCCCTTACACTGAAATCAGTGTAAGGGACGTCATTAACGCGGTTCCACCCTTATTACTTTATCTGAAGGAGCCAATGATAGAGAACTCAGCCTGCAGATAAAATCTCTCATTCCTGATGATAACGGAATCACCGGCCCCGATTAAAGGGCACTCCGAGGTGGTCTTGGGATAATTCCTGATGAAGACGCTTTCAGCACCGTTGGCAAAAATCCAAACGGACGTCTCTCTCTGGCATCCTTCCTTATCTTACTTTCCTCATCAACGTGTTGGTCTACTGGTAGTTTAGTGCAAAAGAAAATTTTTGTAAAGAGGAATTATAAAATAAATTTTTGCACTTCCTCATCCTGCTTATGACTCAGCTCTACCAAATCGTCTGTATCCTTGAGACATTCCTGAATAGCTTCTGCCACAATCTGCATTCCTGCACTGGTCTCTTCCGCCGATGCCGAACTTTCTCTTACAATATTACTGAGATTATTCATGGAATCAAAAACTACCGTTTTTAACTCATCCAAAACCTTGGTCTGCTTCTCAATGGATTTTGCAGCCTCATCCACCGTTTTGATTTCGTTATACAAATTCCGGAAGGATTCCTGTGTATCCTCCAGCTGCTGCTTCTGTTCTTTTACATTGACCTCCACTTCCTGCATCTTAACCGTGGATATCTCTGCATTGGAGGTAAGCTCCTTAACAATTACCTCAATTTCAGTTGCACTGGCAGCTGACTCCTCCGCCAGCTTTCTGATTTCTTCTGCCACAACAGCAAAGCCTCTTCCTGCTTCTCCCGCCCGGGCAGATTCAATACTTGCATTTAATGACAGAAGGTTGGTCTGAGAAGTAATACTTTTAATGATTTCCACCATTTTCGTTATCCGTGCGGAGGATTCATTCGTCTGTTCAACCTGCTGGGATACAACCTGCATGGCTTCATTGGTTGTTTCTGTAATTCCATGCAGCTTATTAATGCTTTCCCATGCTCCCTGTGAGTGCTTAATCATGGCATCTGCAGTAGTACCCAGTCTATCTACCTCATCCTTTTCTACATCAACAACATCCCCCAGCGCATGCACCTTCTGTACCACAGTTTCTGTTTCGGATGCCAGGCCTTCTGCTCCTCTTGCAATTTCATCGATTGCCCTGTTTGTATTGTCAATGTTTCCTGTAATCTTATCAAAATTATCCCTGAACTCAGTGCTGCTGTGTTTTAATTCCTGACTGCACTGACTGATTCCCCCGATAATTTCAGTAAGTGACTGTTGCAGCGTCTCTAAAGATAAGGCAATACTCCCCACCTCATCGTTACGCTTAACCAGTTTTTTATCCAGAGTAAATACCAGGTTACCCTGAGCCATTTTCTGAAGCTTTTCTTCTACTTCTCTGATTCCCTTAGTGACCCAGTATCCCAGCAATACTGATACAACCAGAGAAACCAGCAATACTACAATGGTAAGAATGATATAGGAGGATATTCTTGACCGGAAAACATCCTGAATTTCCTGGTCTCTGGCCAGGATTTCTTTATCCATATCATCTACGTAATTCCCTGTTGTCACAATCCAATTCCAGGGTTCAAAGCCTTCCGAAAGCTTATTTTGGGTGCTACCGTTACCCCATCAGCTTTAGTAAAATAAAACTCATTATAGCCACCGCCGTCAGCCGCTGACTTTACGATGTTCTGTATGATTTTTACTCCGTTCTGATCCGTAAGCTCATAGCGGTTGTCTCCCTCCTGTTCCGGAAGAATCGGATGCATGATTAACGTATAATCTGTTCCATCAATCCAAAAATAGCCGGAACTGTCATCGCGGTATCGCATAATGCGAATTTCCTCCATTGCCTGCTTCTTCGCCTCCTGCACGGTCAGCTCTCCGCTCTGACTGCGTTCATAATAATTCTGCAGAACCGCAATACAGGTCTGTACCTGCGATTTAATCTCCCTGTAGTAGCCCTGATTCATGGTTTCTGTATAGGTCTCAAGATGTGCTGACAAAGACTGTTTCAAATACTTGATTCCCAAAGCTCCCATGCAGATCGATGCTCCAGCCGCAAGAAGGAAAATGACCAGTATCAAAATGGTGGTTAAACTGTTTAATCTTATTTTTCTCTTATCTTTTGTTCCTTTCATCTTGACCCCCTTAAATATTATTTTTTTTATTGTATCATGAATAATACAGATTGAACATAATTATACTGTTTTTTTTATAAAACATATTTCTTCAATCTGCACTTTATCCGTTCCTTTCCTGTGTATTTTTAATATCCGAACATATGTCGATTACTCTTTGATTACCAAACAAAAAAAATCCTTGATTTCACAAGGATTTTTAGCAGGGGAAGAGGGATTCGAACCCCCGTGAACAGTTTTGGAGACTGTCATCCTGCCACTGGATGATTCCCCTATATGTTATGTGCCTGCACATCAACGAAAATGATTATAACATAGCCCCTTCAGATACGCAAGCACTTTTTCATGAAACTAACACAACTGACACAACAATCCCATGGCGAGAACCTATATCAGCTCCATGGCATCCTTCACAGATGAAACATAAATCAGCTGTAAATCCTTTATCTCCTTCAGGCTCTCCCTGCAGGCTGCAGGTACAACACAGGTGGAAAATCCCAGCTTTTTTGCCTCCTGAACTCTTTGTAAGGCCATGGATACTCCCCGTACTTCACCGCTTAAGCCCACTTCGCCAAAAACCATCATTCGGTCATCCAGGGGGCGGTTTTTATAGCTGGAAACCAATGCCATCACAATCCCCAAATCCAATGCCGGCTCCTGTATCTTCATTCCTCCTGCAATATTCACATAGGCATCAGAAGCAGAAATCTGCAGACCTACCCGCTTCTCCAGTACAGCCATCAAAAGATTGAGGCGGTTAAAATCCGTTCCTGTAGCCTGCCTTCGGGGAATACCGAAATTGCTGTGACAGACCAGAGCCTGGATTTCAATCAGCATAGGCCTGGTTCCCTCTATAGAACAAGCTACTACGGAGCCGCTGGCTCCTTCCGGCTTTCCACTGAGCATAAATTCAGAAGGATTTTTTACCTCGGCCAATCCATCCTGCCGCATTTCAAAAACTCCGATTTCATTGGTGGAGCCGAAACGGTTCTTCACCCCTCTTAAAATCCGATAGGAGGCGTGTCTGTCTCCTTCAAAATAAAGAACGGTATCCACCATATGCTCTAAAACTCTGGGGCCGGCAACGGTTCCCTCCTTAGTAACATGACCTACAATAAAAATAGAAATCCCGGTTCCCTTTGCCAGCTGCAGAAAAACTCCTGTGGATTCTCTTACCTGTGAAACGCTTCCCGGAGCCGAGCCTATAGTCTCATTATACATGGTCTGTATGGAATCGATAATCACCACCTGCGGCTGTATTCTGCGAATGGTATCTTCAATGCTTCCCAGATTGGTTTCGCACAAAAGAAGCAGGGAATCGCTGAACTCCCCCATACGAAGAGCCCGGATTTTTATCTGCTTTAAGGATTCCTCTCCGGAAATATAGAGAACCTTTTTTCCCTGTGCGGAGAGCTTCTGGCAGACCTGCAAAAGCAGTGTGGATTTTCCGATTCCCGGATCTCCTCCTACAAGAGTAAGAGAGCCGGGGATAATTCCACCCCCCAGCACTCTGTCCAGTTCTCCTATTCCAATCTCCATCCTGTCTTCTTTTACCAGGGAAACCTGGGATAATGCAGCAGGCTCCTTACCTTCACTCCTGCTTTTACTGCTGCCGGCCTTACCGAAGGAGGCAGCTGCGGGTTCCTCTACCAGGGTATTCCATGCCTTGCATCCCGGACACTGGCCCAGCCACTTAGCTGACTCAAATCCACACTCCTGACAAAAAAACACTGTGCTTTTCTTTGCTCTTGCCATTTTTTTCCTTATTTATCTGCTTATACTCTTCGGATTTCCACTAAAACTGCTTCACTGTCCTGAGGCTCAACGTTAATATTCAATTTCCCCCCAAGTCCTGTTTCCATAATTCCTACAGCTTCCCCCTGAACCTTCACTTCATATGAAGTCTGCTCAGTCAGCCCAATGGTCAGCTGTGCATCCGTATCCGCTTCCACCTGAAAGCTGATTCCCTCCTCAGTTTCCTGAAAATGCTTTACGCTGGTACCGGGAACCGATTCATATAAAAACATACCGTTTTTTTCCAGCTTCGTCATGGTTTTATAGGTTTTTACCTTCAGTAAATCTCCCTGATAGGCAAAGTCCTCTGCCTTAGCCTTCTCCTCAAGCTTATGATTTCCAAAGCTTAAGCTCTGATCCTGTTCAATCAAAATGATATCTTCCGACATCCTTACTCCTCCTGCTTTTTCCTTTGTCTGTTTTCTTTTTTGTTTATTCCTTCACCTTAAACTGTACCTTCTTTTCTTTAAGTCCCACAGTCACCTTATCACCGGCCTTAATCTTTGCGGATAAGATTTCTTCTGCCAAGGGATCCTCAATGGCACTGAGAACTCCTCTTTTTAAAGGTCTTGCTCCCATTTTTGCATCTGCATAATGCTCTACGATATACTGCTTCACTGCCGTTGTCACCACAAGCTCAATATCCAGCTGTTTTTTACAGCGCCTGGTCAGCTCCTTCGTAAGCAGACCTACAATCTGCTTCATTTCATCCCTGGTCAGCGGATGGAATACCATAATTTCATCGATACGGTTAAGAAATTCCGGCTTGAACAGCCTTTTTACCTCTTCCATAACGTTGCTTTTCATCCGCTCATAATCCTTATTCTGGTCCCCGCTGCTGCCAAAGCCAAGATTCTTCGGTTCTATAATACGATTGGCTCCTGCATTGGAGGTCATAATTAAAATCGTATTCTTAAAGTTTACCTTACGCCCTTTGGAATCGGTAATATGTCCGTCATCCAAAACCTGAAGCAGGATGTTGAACACATCGGGATGTGCTTTCTCAATTTCATCAAACAGTACTACAGAATAGGGATTCTGCCTCACCTTTTCCGACAGCTGTCCACCATCATCAAATCCTACGTAGCCGGGAGGCGACCCAATCATTTTGGATACAGAATGGCTTTCCATATATTCCGACATATCCACCCGAATCAGGGCATCCTCGGAGCCGAACATAGCTTCTGCAAGTGCCTTACTCAGCTCTGTTTTTCCCACCCCCGTAGGCCCTAAAAATAAGAAGGAACCAATGGGTCTTTTGGGATCCTGAAGACCTACTCTGCCTCTGCGCATGGCTTTGGCCACAGCCTGAACCGCTTCCTTCTGTCCGATTACTCTCTGATGGAGAACGGATTCCAGCTTTAAAAGCCTCTCGCTCTCCTTTTCAGCCAGCTTCTTTACCGGTATTTTCGTCCATAGAGATACTACGGAAGCAATATCCTCCTGGGTTACTACCCGGGGATGTGCCGCCTGCCTACGTTCCAAGGCCTTTTGCTGCTTGAGAAGCTTCTCCTTCAGCTCCTTCTGGCGGCGCTTACAGGCTCCGGCCCGGGCATAGTACTGATTTCTGATCCCGTTCTCCATCTCTTCTCCCAAAAGACGGATTTCCTCTTCCAAGCCGATGATGGATGCCGGCTTTTCACTTCTCCCAAGACTGATTATCGCTGCCGCCTCGTCCATTAAATCAATGGCTTTATCCGGCAGATTTCTGTCATTAATATACCTGGAAGAAAGCTGTACCGCAGCCAGCACTGCTTCATGGCTGATTTCCACATGATGGTGCTTTTCATACTGCTCCTTTATCCCTTCCAGAATAGCCACTGCTTCTTCCTGTGTAGGTTCCTCTACGGTAACCGGCTGGAATCGTCTTTCCAGGGCCGCATCTCTCTCAATATGTCTCCGATATTCGCTGATGGTGGTAGCTCCAATCATCTGCAGCTCACCGCGGGCTAGAGCAGGCTTCAAAATATTGGAGGCATCAATAGCTCCTTCTGCCCCACCGGCTCCGATAAGCGTATGGATCTCATCCATGAATAACAGGATGTTTCCTTCCTCCCGTACCTCCCGCATCAGCTTTTTAATTCGTTCTTCAAATTCTCCTCTATACTTGCTTCCCGCTATCATACCGGAAAGATCCAGTGTTAAAAGGCGCTTATTCATCATTGCTGAGGGTACATCCCCCGACACGATTTTCTGGGCAAGGCCTTCCACAATAGCGGTCTTTCCCACTCCCGGTTCTCCCACCAGGCAGGGGTTGTTTTTCGTTCTTCTGCTGAGAATCTGGATTACCCTCTGAATCTGGGACTCTCTTCCCACAATCCGATCCAGCTTCCCTTCCTTGGCCAGGGCAGTTAAATCCCGGCTGTATTGCTCCAGAGCAGAATGCTCCTTCTTTTTATTGCTTTTAGGTGCCAAATCCTCTTTATATCGGCTTCCCTCTTCTCCCATGGCCGCCAGTAATTCCATGTACAGCTTTCCCACTTGATAGCCCAATGTATTTAACAGTCGAAAGGCAACATTATCTCCTTCTTTGATAATGGCCATCAGAATATGCTCCGTGCCGGTAAGGGATGAATGAAATTTAGCCGCCAGTGCATGACTTTCCTCCAATATGGAAAGTGCTCTTGGTGAATAGCCATTTTTCTCCATGACCAAAAGCTCTGTATCCGGAGCTATTAAATCCTTAATTACCTCCATGATTTCTTCTGCATCCACTCCGTTATCCAATAGAACACGGGCTGCAACTCCCGTATTCTCCCGGAGAAGACCTACCAGAATATGCTCTGTTCCGATATAGGGTTGATGCAGCTTTTCCGCTGCTTTAGCTGCAAGTAGCAAGGCTGTTTTTGCTTTGTCCGTAAACTGTCCCTGCATGCTATCCTCCTGCTTCCAGTTTCTTTTCCGTTTTTAATGCTTTAAACATTATAGCTATCATAAAGCTCATCCATAATTGCGTGCATTTCTTCACGGGAAATATTTTTGCATCTTCCTTTTGCAATAATTACCTTCATTTCTTCCTTCATCTTGGCCTTCGCCTGAATTTTATCCACATCCACTGCAATCACCGCTCCATGTCTTCTGTCTACCTTAAGAAAGCCTTCCTGGCGCAGTACAGAATATGCCTTGTTTACAGTATGCATATTAATCCCGATTTCATCAGCCAGCTGGCGTACCGAAGGAAGTGACTGCCCTTCATGAAAATGAGAGGCTGCAATTCCCAGGATAATCTGGTTCCTTAACTGCATATATAAAGCTTCATCACTATTAAAATCAATTTCAATGTACATCATTATTCTTTCCTCCCACTATCCTATAAATCCAAAAATTCAAACTCCATGTCATCGTCTAACTCCAAAAAATCCTTAGACTGCCAGGTCTTTGTCTCCTCTGATGAAGCTGTGGGCTTCTCCTTACGTTCAGAAGGGGTTTGCTCCCGACTTTCACTGATTACAGGCCTTTCTCTTTTTAGTCCTATCCGGGCTTTCAGCCCTCTTGCCGGAAGCTCATCTTCCTCATCCTCTTCGTCGTCTTCGTCTTCTTCATCGTCGTCTTCCTCTTCCTCTTCATCCTCTTCGTCGTCTTCATAATCTTCATAGTCTTCATAGGAATCACGAAGCTTAAACAACAATACGGTTACGGCAACTACCAGCAACACCAATACTACAGCCATGACAATAATAATGATTCTCATGGTGGAATTTTGATTGCTCTCAGTCTGGGCATCTGCCTCTATCTGTTCCACTGCTGCCAAAAGCTGGGTCAGGCTCTGACTGGTTCCCTGTACCTGGTCAAACAAAAACCAATCCCACTCACCGACTTCATTTTCCATGTATTTCAGATAAAAGTCCTCATTCACCACAGTGGGTTCCGTCTCTTCCTCTATAACCGGTGTTTCTTCTTCTATTATTTCAGGAGCAGCCGTCTCCAGCACTTCAAGAAAATCTTCCCGGATAAATCCGTTTATCGTCTGATTTCCCTGATTGTAGCTGATCTGATACCATAGTTTTCCTTCAGCATCCAATGCCTCTCCGGATACACTTACCTCCACTGCTGCAGCTGCATTTCCGGCTACCTCGTAGGTTGTTCCGGCTCCCTTTCTTACTCTCACCTTATCCGTGGTCTTTGCTCTTACTACCTGTGAAGGAGAAATCGGAGTTTCCGCAGGTTCCTGCGAGCTGGTAGTGGTACTGCCACCTCCTACCGTAGTGACATTTCCTCCGCTTCCCACTGTAGTAACATTCCCACCACTGCTGTCGGAAGTATTTTCCGTTGGAGCTGCGGCTGCTGTACTGCCGGTTGTTTTCTCTTCCGGTATTGTACCCTCTACTGATACCAGGTCTCCCCGAATATAGCCCTGACTGTCTTTGTTCACAAAAACCTTATACCAGGTATAGCCGTTGCTGTCTGTGGTGGATGCGGTTACATCCAGGGTGTCATCCTTTTTAACTGAAGCCAATGCCGCACTGTCTGTGGTTGCCTTTTCTCTGATTTTTCCACTTTCCGCCGTTACTGTTGCCGTTCCCTGTGCCAAAACGGTAATGCTCTTCTCCTGCCAAAAAACAAGAGAAAAAATCATGGAAAACAGAATCGCAGCAATCCTGATTCCGTTAGTTATTTTTCTTTCCTGATTTAACATATGCTCTCCTTACTTTCTCTCATGCTGGTAAATGAATCTTAAGCCTCATCTATAGCTTTTCCGATGTCATTTCGCATATATTTATTTTCAAAGTCTACCCATTTTGTCGCTTCATAAGCATTTTTACGAGCTTCTTTCAAATCTTTTCCCTTAGCCGTAATTCCCAGTACACGACCTCCATTAGTTACCATTCCTTCTTCGGTCAGCCTTGTACCTGCATGGAAGCAGTAGTAGCCCTCCTTATCCTTAAACTTTTCCAATCCGCGGATTAGTTTGCCTTTCTCATAGGACAGAGGATAGCCTTCGGAGGCCAATACCACACAAACCGCCGCATTATCCTCAAATTCCAGATTGACTGTGTCCAGACGCTTTTCCAGACAGGCCTGAATCACTTCAATCAGGTCATTCTTCATTCTGGGCAATACAACCTGTGCCTCAGGATCTCCGAACCGCGCATTATATTCCAATACTCTGGGGCCTTCTTCGGTCAGCATAAGTCCGAAAAAGATAATTCCGGTAAAGGGTCTTCCCTCTGCCGCCATAGCATCCACCGTTGCCTGATAAATATATTTTTGGCAAAAGGCATCTACCTCATCCGTATAAAAGGGACTGGGGGAAAAGGTTCCCATACCGCCGGTATTCAGTCCCTGATCTCCGTCCTTTGCCCGCTTATGATCCTGGGCAGAGGTCATGGTTTTAATGGTTTTTCCGTCCACAAAAGAAAGCACGGACACCTCTCTTCCGGTCATAAACTCTTCCACCACCATACGGTTTCCGGCCGTGCCGAACTGCTTGTCCAGCATAATGCTCTTTACTCCCTCCAGAGCCTCTTCCAAGCTATTGCAGATCAGTACCCCTTTTCCCAGGGCCAGTCCATCTGCCTTAAGGACTACAGGAAATCTGCTTTTCTTTAGGTATTCAATGGCTTTATCCGGATCATCAAAATTTTCATAAGTGGCTGTGGGAATGCCGTATTTTTTCATTAAATCCTTGGAAAACGCCTTGCTTCCTTCTAAAATTGCTGCATTTTTCCGAGGGCCAAAGGCCAAAATACCCGCTTCTTCCATGCAGTCTACCAGACCTCCTACCAAAGGATCATCCATACCTACAATGACTAAATCAATCTGCTTTTCTTTTGCAAATTCCACCAATCGGTCAAATTCCATTGCTCCGATGGGAACACATTCTGCCAGCTCACTGATTCCTCCGTTTCCCGGTGCACAATAGAGCTTTTCAACCTGTTTACTCTTTGCCGCACTTGCAGCAATTGCATGTTCTCTTCCGCCACTGCCTACAATCAGTACCTTCATCTTCTCCTCACATTCTGCCGCTTCCGCCAGCCTCTCCTTTTTATCCAATTAAAATTTCCCCCGCTGCAATCTTCTGGATCACCTGGGGCAGAATTATCCATTCTGCTTCTTCCATCACCCGCTTCTGCAGACTTTGGGGCGTATCATCCTCCTTCACCTCCACTGCCTTCTGACTGAGGATGGGACCGGTATCCATTCCTTCATCCACAAAATGTACCGTAGCTCCCGTAATCTTTACTCCTCGGCTCAATGCTCCTTCATGAACCTTAAGTCCGTAATAGCCTACCCCGCAGAAGGAGGGAATAAGGGAAGGGTGGATATTAATGATTCTTTGGGAAAACTCCTTTACCATACGAGGAGGAATACTCACCAGAAATCCGGCCAATACAATCAGGTCGGGATGAAGTTCCTGCATTTTATCACAAAAAGCCTGATTAAAGCTTTCTCTGTCAGCATAAGCTTTAGGGGAAAGACAGATACCTTCCACCCCGGCCTCTTCTGCCCGCTTCAGGGCATAGGCTCCTGGATTATTGCTGATTACCGCAATCAGCTGTGTCTGCTGAATCCGCTTTTCTCTCAGGGCATCCAGGATGGCCTGCAGATTGGTGCCTCCACCGGATACACAGACTACCATTCTTAACATAGGGTGACTCCTTTTTCTCCCGCTTCGATCTGTCCTACTACATAGGCCGTTTCACCGGCTGCCCTGATTGCTTCCAGGGCCTGCTCTACTTTATCCGGGCTTACAGCAACAATCATACCAATCCCCATATTGTAGGTATTGTACATCATCTCTTCGGCAATATCCCCTCTTTCCTGAATCAGGGCAAAAACAGGAGGAACAGGATAGCTGTCTTTATGGATCAGTGCCCTTACTCCCTCCGGCAGCATTCTGGGAATATTTTCGTAAAATCCGCCTCCGGTAATGTGGCTGCAGGCCTTAACTCTTATGCCTGCCTCCTTAATAGAGCGGAGCGCTTTTACATATATTTTGGTAGGAGCAAGAAGAGCCTCCCCTAGGGTACAGCCCAGACGTTCATCGTAAGCATTCAGACTTTCCTTCGTCATGGCAAATACCTTACGCACCAGCGAAAATCCGTTGCTATGTACACCGGATGATGCCATTCCGATGAGGATATCCCCGGTCTGCAACTCTTTACCGGTAATCAAATCCTTCTCGTCTACCACACCCACAGCAAAGCCTGCCAGATCATACTCATCCTCAGGATAAAAACCGGGCATTTCCGCCGTTTCTCCGCCAATCAATGCTGCTCCTGACTGAATGCAGCCCTCTGCAACACCCTTAACAATGGTAGCAATCTTTTCCGGATAATTCTTTCCGCAGGCAATATAATCCAAAAAAAACAGAGGCTCCCCGCCTGCACAGGCGATATCGTTTACACACATGGCCACGCAGTCGATACCGATGGTATCATGCTTATCCAGCAAAAAAGCCAGCTTTAACTTGGTTCCTACTCCATCCGTACCGGAAACCAGAGTAGGCTTTTCCATATTTTTAAATTTTTCCATGGAAAAAGCACCGGAAAAACCGCCGATTCCCCCCAGTACTTCGGGACGCATGGTTGCTTTAACATGCTGTTTCATTAGTTCAACTGCCTTGTAACCTGCTTCAATATCTACACCTGATTTTTTGTAGTCCATGATGGTTCTCCTTCTGTCTGCTTATTTATAGTTCTTGTAGCCCACTTCCTTCAGTCTGGCATCCTTTTTCTGAACACTTTCCTTAAGATTTTCAGCATAAGCCTTTAGCCTGTTCAGCAGCTCAGGGTCTGAGACCGCAAGTATCTTGGCTGCCAGAAGGCCTGCATTTGCACCTCCGTTAATGGCTACTGTGGCCACCGGAATGCCTGAAGGCATCTGTACGATGGAGTATAAAGAGTCTCTTCCTCCCAAAGAAGAGGTGTGCATGGGAATACCGATTACAGGCATGGGAAAAATCGCCGCACACATTCCGGGTAAATGGGCAGCCATACCGGCTCCGGCAATAATTACCTTTATCCCTCGTTCTTCTGCCGTATTTGCATCTTCAAAAAACACATCCGGCTCCCGATGTGCGGAAATAATATTCATCTCATAGTTAATTCCCAGCTCCTCCAGAATGTCAGCCGCCTTTGCCATAACCGGCATATCCGAGTCGCTTCCCATTACAATTCCTACCACTTATTTTTCCTCCTTGATTCCTTTTCCTTTATCTACACCTTTAGGACAGACTTGCCGCTACGCATAGTTATTACCATAATACTAGAATAAAGCTCATTCGTCAAAGGCCTTATTCAATTCTTTACATTCCGGCAGGACAAACCTTCCCTTCCGGATAATTTCCTTCCTTTCTCCCCCCGGCAGGACGGCAGCCAAAAGCCCCAGCTCATCATAGGGAATGGTAATATCCGTATGGCAGTTAAAATATGCCTCTTCCAGGCTTTCGTGCCGTTTCATGGAGCATTCATTTTCCTTAGCCATAATCTGCTTACCGTCGGGATTATAGGTGGCCTTTTCCTCCTCCCAGGAATAGCAGGTGTCTCCAATAGCAAAGTGAGGCCCTGTTTTTTCTGCAATCAGAATGGGAAGAAGCTGCTCCATTTTATATTTTTTTGCTGCCATATAGGCTGTTGTATTGGTTCCGATGGCAAACTCTCCCAGGGGAAGGCTGTCATGATGATGAAGAAGCTTTTCTTTTATCAGCTTCCGCCCTTCTTCCCGATTCTTTCCGTTTTCACATCTGTAATCCGTAATCATCCCATCTTTAAAGGTCAGCCGCAGATTCCGATATTCCACTCCGTTCAAAAAAACCCGGGGAACGTGCAAAAGACCTGCTGTTCCCGTAAGCCTGGGTGAGGTAAACACCTCTCCCACAGGAATATTTACATCGGCCACACAATTTTCAAAATTCGTCTGGGCGTTGGGATCCTCCAGGCTATGCATTGCCACCTGAATTGAAGTTTGATTTTCCCCCATTCCTTCAACCATCACATATTCCGCCTTATCCAGTACATCAATAATTGCCTGCTGACAATCCGTATATATCCGGTTATCCAAAGTGTTCAGGCGGATGGTCTCGGCAAAAATTTCCTCAAAGCTTTCTCCGATTGCCGGACAGGGAAAGGCAATAATGGTAAAGCTCCTTTCCTCACGGTTCACATATTCATTCAACAGCCGTCCCGCTTTAGACTGGTACTCCACCTCCTGCTTCTGGCGTTTTTCCTCCAGTCGAAGGCTTTCCTTCTTTGCCCTCGGTAAAAAGGGCTGTTCTCCGAAGGCTTCAATCACTGCCGGGCCGCCCATCAGCTTCGTCTCTTCCTTGACTGTCTCCAGGGCCTGTTTATAGGCCTCCAGCTTTCGGTGGATAAAACGGCTGTTAACATACAGAGCTTTGTCATACTCATGGTCATATTCAAACTGCTTATTAGGTATTGCCCCGCAGTAGCCGTTTTTGTTCAATCTTCTTCCTGCCAGAAAGCTTACCGGTGCCCGATAGAGAATAGGCTCAAGTCCCATGTCCCGAAAGTTCTCCATGGCCTTCTTGACCATACGCTCCATTCCCAGAGGATAGTAGATATTAACCGTCTTTTTGATGGAAATATCCTTTCCTGTTGCCTCAAAGCCCCTTCGATATCCTTCCGTATAGGTCTTTGCCATTTTAGCAACCGTCTCCTCCGGCAGTCTGTTCAGATAGGAAGCCAGAGCAAGCTCATTTTCACTGACAAACTCTCCATAAGCATAGAGGTAGCGAATATCCGTCAAATCCGCTCTATCCAACAGCTTTCCCGCCCAATTCTCCTTTGGATTATACTGTGCCTGTACCTCCCGGGTCAAAATCTCTTCCTGATAGTCATGGGTAAACCAGAAATAAATTTCCGTCAGTTCCTTATAGAAGGGTAGTTTCCTCTCCTCTGCTGCCTGTAAAAATGCTCCGTATATTTCTAAAAACAGCTCCAGGCGAATCACTGTGGAAAAGAGGTTTCCTTCATATAAATAAGCAGGAAGGCTATACATTTCAGCATACAGGGCAGAAAGCAACTGCCCGTAATTCTTCCCCAGCCGATTTACTGCATTGGTAGGATCCGCGTAGCTGTTTCCATAATTTTCAGGTAAGATATCCTCAAAAAGAGCCCGGTTATGCCTTGCCAGTTCATCCAGGGATAAACCATCCGGTCCTTTAGACAGTCTTTTTTTCTCTTCGTCCAGTAAAATAAGATAATTTGCTGTTCGGACAAAATAAGCTGCAAAGGGCTCTTCTACCTTCTTTTCCTCTTCTATTTGTCTGATTCGTTCCATAGCCAATGCGTAACGTTCTTCCATAATCCTCTCCTCTCTGATTGCAGACCCCGGTTCCAAATAGGTCTATCCGATTCCATAAGCTCCCGCATACAAAATCATACTGATTACGGCAAGTGCCAGAAAATTCAAAAGCATTCCCAGCCAGGCAAAAAGAGGAAATCGTTCCGCTTCCCGCTTAGCCATATATCCCAGAATCATGCCCGTTACCGCAAAACAGGTGGCGCTAAAGCCTACCATTCCCATATTGCCGCCGGCCTCTCCCTCTGCCTCATAAGTCCAAAAAATGGCCAGCAAAAGAGAGCTTAAAGAGATAATTCCCAGAATCGTGGACATTATCCCCCTGGGAGAATGCTTTTTATTGGTAAACATATAGTTTTTCGTCAGCTTCATAGGTACCCTTCTTTTTCTACCTGAAACGAGACCACCGCACCTATAAGATCAGTGGGCAGTCTCGTCTGTTTTGTTTTATTTTGCACCATATAAGGAATAATACTCATCAATAGCCTGTTTCATGGCATCATCAATCAAAATTTCTCCTTTGAAGGGCTTGTTATAGAGATACTCAACAACCTCCTTCATGGAAACGATGGCATTTGTCTCAAAACCGTATACTTCTTTAATTTCTTCCAATGCACTCTTATCCCCTTTTCCCCTCTCGCAGCGGTTCAGGGATACCATCAGTCCCTTAATAGTCACATCTGCCTGTGCCTGAATAATGGGAAAGGTCTCCTCAATGGATTTACCGGAGGTGGTTACATCTTCAATAATGACAATTCTGTCACCGTCTGCCAGTGAACTTCCCAACAAAATTCCGGTATCCCCGTGATCCTTAACTTCCTTACGGTTGGAGCAATAGCGTATTTCTTTTCCGTATAATCGGCTGTAAGCCATAGTTGTGGCTACGCTAAGGGGTATTCCCTTGTACGCCGGTCCGAACAGTACATCAAAATCATCTCCGTAATGCTGATGGATGGCCTTTGCATAATATTCCCCCAGCTGATTCAGCTGTGAGCCGGTTACATAAGCTCCCGCGTTCATAAAGAAGGGGGACTTTCTGCCGCTTTTTAACGTAAACTCTCCAAATTTCAGCACACGGCTCTCCACCATAAACTCAATAAATTCCTGCTTATACTGCTCCATCGCATTTCCTCCTCCCGGTTCTCCTCTTATTTTGCTTCCTGCCCATAATACCTGTATAATCCTCCAAAGTTTAACACATATAGAACAGCTTTTCAATTACTTCTTCCTTAAACTGCAGGCATAAACCAGATACCCAATAAGACAGCCCAGCATGTTCAATAAAATATCATCTACATCAAAGGCTCCGAAAGCACTGAACAACTGAAACAGCTCAATTCCCATCACCAAAAAAATGCTCCACAAAAAAACCTGCCACCATTTTTTACTTTGCTCAAAGCAAAGAGGCAGTAAAAATCCGAAAGGAATAAAGGCCAGCACATTACCAAACAGATTCTGAAATCCATTCAATCCGGGATAATATCGTATGTACATCCGAATACTCTTTCCCAGGGTAAAATTGGCCGTAGACAATCCTTCCAGGATTACTCCCTTTTCCCAGCTTTTGACAATGTCAAGCAAATAATCTATGGGATATTTAAAAATAACCAGCTTAATTAAGATAATCAAATAGAAAAAAAAGAAAAGCATTAACCGTTTTCTTCTTTTTTCCTGCATAATTCCCTCCTCATTCAGTGGTAAAAAACCTCCATCAGAGCAAGTCCATGCGGCGGGGCCAGAAATCCCGCCTTAGCCCGGTCACCTTCACGAAAGGCTTCCTCAATACTTTCCGGACTTCTTCTGCCGCTTCCTGTCTCAAGTATGGTTCCCATCATAATCCGAACCATGTGATATAAAAACCCGTCTCCCACAAAGGTAAACCGCCATTCCTCGCCGATTCGTTCAAGCCGGATTTCCTGAAGAGTCCGTATGGTAGATTTTTTACTGTTCTTTTTAGAAGTAAAGGCTTTAAAATCATGGGTTCCCGTAAGCAGCTCCATGGCCTTTCTTACTTGTTCTTCCTCCAGCTTTTCCGGATAAACAGCAGCATATCTCCTATCAAAGATATGCGGAATTGAAGTATTTAATACCCGATATCGGTAAACCTTTCCTACCGCATTCAATCGGGCATGAAAGCGTTCTGCTGCCTCCCTTACCTCTATTACTCCGATATCCTCTGGAAGATATCGATTCATATAATCCCGGATTTCCTCCGGACTCTTATCCGTGTCGCAGGAAAAGCTGATGACCTGACCATAGGCATGGACACCTGCATCCGTCCGCCCGCTGCCCTGAACCTCTGTCCTATTCCCGGTCATCCGAAACAGCAGCTCCTCCAGCTTACCCTGTATGGTATTTGCTGTCTCCTTCTGCTTCTGCCATCCCTGATACCGGGTACCTTCATATTGTAAAACCGCCCTGAATCTTCGGTTCATTTTCCCTCTCATTCTTCTTTATCATCCGTTTTCTTTACCTGTGGGGTCCACTCTTCCTCCAGCTCACTTTCCTCCAACATTCTGAAGTGATTAAAGCCACGCCAGAGGATGCGCAGGCTGTTTTTGGTATTGTTAAAAAAACCAGCTTCATTCATGGTCATTACCAAAATACCCAGGGGAACAGCTATAATCATTCCCAATATCCCTGCAAGCCGATAACCCGCGTATAAAAGTATCAGTGTGGGAATGGGGGGCATACCGATGGAATCTCCCACAATCTTGGGCTGGATAATCTGTCTGGTAAGCTGGCCCACTCCCCAGATAATCAAAAGACCGATTCCAAAGCCGTACTGCCCACTTAAAAATTTGATGATGGCCCAGGGAATCAACACCGACCCTGTTCCGAAAATAGGCAGAATATCCAAAAGGGCGATTCCCAGAGCAATTAAAAAGCCATACTGGATTCTCAGAATGAAAAAGCCGATCACGACAATAAGGTAAATCCATACCTCAATTTTCAGCTGGGCTTTAAAGTAACCACCGATGGCCCCCAGCATAGTATTCTTCATTAACCGGCCTTTTTCCCTGAGACTATCCGAAAAATGCTCCTCCACAAAATGGACAAAAAACTCCTTTTCCGCCACAAAAAAGTAGGCGGCTAAAAGGCACATGATAACGGCCACCAGAATACTGGGAATATTTTTGGCCAGATTTCCCACCGCACCCACTGTGGGTACACTAAGCTGACCGATAAAGCTGCTTAAATGCTGTCCCAGATTGTTTCCAAATTCCTCTACCTGGTAGACCACCTCATCGGGAAGGGCATCTATCAATCCTCCCCAGTTAGAGGCAATACTGGAAAAGTCCTGTTCCAATGACGCCCAGATGGAAGGCAGACTGGTGAGAAGTCCATAGGCTTCTTCTGCCAGCTTCAGTCCCACACCATAGATTACCAGGCAGATACCGGCAATAACTGTAACAATAACCAGTGCCGAACCGGCCTTGCGTTTGATTTTAATTTTATCCTCAAAAAAACGAACCAGCGGATTGGCCATCAAGGACAGGAGCCAACCGATAATAAAGGGCATAAACAGCCAGAGTATTTTGGGCAAAATCCAAATACACAGTATGAATACCAGTGTGGCAAAGCCGACATTGACCAACGCTTTCAGATATTTTTGAGGTATTTTTTCCATTTTATTCCTCCCTGTTCAAGTTCGCTTCTTCCTGCTCTAAAAGAGAGTCCAATAGGGCATAGATTTCTTCCCGGCCCTGCTTAGTCTGGGCAGAAAAGGGAATAATCTGTGTTCCCTTTTCTACCTGCAGACCGTTTTTCAGCATTTTAATATGCTTATCCTTCTGGCTTCGGTTAATTTTATCCAGCTTCGTGGCAATAATTACCGGTTTATAGCCCTGATTCAAAATCCAGCGATACATCTGCTTATCATTCGCTCCCGGCTCATGGCGGATGTCAATTAACAGAAAAACAGTTTTTAACTGCTTTGATTGATGCAGATAACGCTCAATCATCTTCCCCCACTTTTCTTTTTCCGAGATACTTACCTTGGCATAGCCATAGCCCGGCAAATCCACAAAATACAGCTCCTGGTTAATATTGTAGAAATTGATGGTCTGGGTTTTCCCCGGCTGAGAGCTGGTACGGGCCAGAGACTTTCGATTCATCAAGGCATTAATCAGGGAGGATTTTCCCACATTGCTTTTCCCTGCAAAAGCCACCTCCGGCAAAAGGTTTTTGGGTAATGTACTGGTAATTCCGCAAACGGTTTCCAAATTTACCTGCTTAATGATCATCCTTCTATCCTTTCCGATTCACAAAAGCCTGTTCAATCACCTCATTCATATGCTCTACAAAAAGAATCTGTAAGCCGCTCTTTATCTCCTGGGGGATTTCTTCCACATCCTTCTCATTTTCCCGGGGAACAAGAACCGTCTTTACCCCGGCAGTTTTGGCTGCCAGAATCTTCTCCTTTAATCCTCCGATGGGAAGCACTCTTCCCCGAAGGGTTATTTCTCCCGTCATGGCCACATCTGCTTTTACCGGTATATCGGTGACAACGGATAACAGTGCAGTAGCCATGGTGATTCCCGCTGAAGGTCCGTCCTTAGGCACCGCCCCTTCCGGAATATGAATATGAAAATCACGGTTTTTAAACAATTCACTGTCTACCTGATATTGCCCACTGACGGAACGCACATAGCTGACTGCGGTATGGGCTGATTCCTTCATCACATCCCCCATCTGTCCCGTCAGCTCAATATCTCCTTTGCCGGGCATCATATTGACTTCAATCTGAAGGGTATCTCCACCCACACTGGTCCAGGCCAGTCCACGGACGATTCCCACTTCATCCTTTTCATTAATCTTATCCAGAGTATACTTCTTCTTACCTAAATATTTCCCTAAATTGGTTCCGGTAATACGCAGCTTCTTCTCTTTATTCTTCAAAAGCTCTCTTGCAGCCTTCCTGCAGACGGTTCCTATGGTTCTTTCCAGACCGCGGACACCGGCCTCTCTGGTATAGAACTGAATCATATCCTGGAGAGCTCTGTCACTGAACGTTAAATGTCCCTGGGGAATACCATTCTTTTCCAACTGCTTTTCAACCAGATGCTCCTTGGCAATATGAAATTTTTCATTTGCCGTATAACTGGTCACCTCAATAATTTCCATTCGGTCTAAAAGGGGTCTGGGAATGGTAGAGGTAGAATTGGCCGTAGCAATAAAAAATACTTGAGACAAATCTACCGGAATCTCCACATAATGATCTCTGAAATGGCTGTTCTGCTCTCCATCCAAAACCTCCAAAAGGGCAGAAAAGGTGTCCCCCTTATAATCGTTGCTGACTTTATCGATTTCATCCAGAAGCATCAGCGGATTCTTTACCTCTGCCTGCTTGAGTCCGTTTACAATCCGCCCCGGCATGGCGCCTACATAGGTTCTTCTGTGTCCCCGTATTTCTGCCTCGTCCCGAACACCGCCCAGACAGATCCTTACATACTTTTTATGTAAGGCCTCCGCTACGCTTTTGGCAATTGAGGTTTTACCGGTTCCCGGAGGCCCTACCAGGCACAGAATGGAGCTGTCTGCCTTTTTCGTCAGTGCCCTCACTGCCAGAAATTCCAGAATCCTTTCTTTCACCTGCTCAAGTCCGTAATGGTCTTCATTCAGCTTCTTCTCAGCCTGTTCCAAATCCAGATTATCTCGGCTGGTCTTCTCCCAGGGAAGCTCCAGAAGTGTCTCTATATATCCCCGTTCCACGGCCATTTCTGAGCTATGGGAGGACAATTTTTTAAACCGGCTGATTTCCTTGGAGATTTTTTCCTTCACCTCCTTAGGTGCCTTCAGCCTGGATAAGCTGTCCTCAAAACGTTGGGCATCCGTCAGCTCACCATCCTCACCCAGCTCCTTTTGAATAAACTTCAGCTGCTCTCTGAGTAAAAATTCCTTCTGGTTCTCTTCCACTTTATCCCGAACCACTTCGGTAAGCTTATTCTTCAGCTTTCCGATTTCAATCTCCTTAGACAGGATAACTACCATCTGACGATAGCGTTCCTCCACCTCAAGGGTCTGTAAAATAATCTGTTTTTTCTCATGGGTAATGGGCAGATTAATGGCAATCTGATCCACTAAATGGGATAGGTTGGTCAGCTTATCCACCTGAGAGGAAAGACTCTTACCGATTTTAGGATAATAAATCATGAACTCAGCCAGTATTTCCTTCAAATGGCGAACCATGGCCTCGTCTTCATTGGAAAACTCCTCCTCATCTCTCTCCTCAATCTTTTCCTCTAAAGACACTATCCCGGCCTGAAGATATTCCTCCTGCTCATTCCCGCCGGATACTACCTCCAATTCCATCAATCGTCCTCTGGATATCCCTTCCACAAGAACCCTTACCAATCCCCCCGGAAGCTTACTGATCTGCTTGACCAAAGCTATGGTCCCGATTTCATATAAGTCTTCCCTCATGGGTTCTTCTGCCTCGCTGTTTTTCTGTGTAACCAGAAACAGTTTCTGTTCCTCCATCAATGCCTGCTGTACCGCTATGATGGAACGGTCACGGCTTAAATCAAAATGGATAATCATACGGGGAAAGATGGTAAGTCCCCTAAGTGCCACACAGGGCATCACTTCTCTTAATTGTAATTCTTTATTCTCCATACTGTCTAATCCTTTGAAAAAAGCCGTTACACCACCAATATCGGTGTAACAGCCTCTTTAATCTGCTTGCTTGTTTCCTGCTTCATCGCCGAACCACCAGAGGCTCGCTCTTACCTTCTACCGTCTCCCTGGTGATTTTACACTCCAGAATCGAATCGTCGGAGGGAATCCGGTACATTACATCCATCATCGTCTTTTCCAGGATAGAACGCAGACCTCTTGCTCCGGTTTTTCGTTCAACCGCCAGCTCGGCAACGGACTCTACTGCCTCTTCATCAAAGCTCAGGGCTACATCATCATAGGCAAACAGTTTTCTGTACTGCTTAATCAATGCATTCTTCGGCTCAGTCAGAATCCGCACTAATGCCTCCTTATCCAACCCTTCCAGAGATACACTGATGGGTACACGCCCGATAAACTCCGGAATCAAACCGTATTTTGTCAAATCCTGGGGAGTTACCTGGGAAAGCAGCTGATCCAGCTCATGGGAATTTTTCGTAGCAACCTGGGTATTAAATCCAATCGTCTTTTTATCCAGACGGGTTTCGATAATCTTCTCCAGACCGTCAAAGGCGCCTCCGCAGATAAACAGAATGTTGGTAGTATCCACCTGAATCAGCTCCTGATGGGGGTGCTTTCTTCCTCCCTGAGGCGGTACACTGGCCATGGTCCCTTCAATAATTTTCAGAAGAGCCTGCTGCACTCCTTCACCGGATACATCACGGGTAATGGAAACGTTTTCACTTTTTTTGGTGATTTTATCAATTTCATCAATATAAACGATACCCTTCTGGGCCCGTTCTACGTTATAATCTGCTGCCTGCAAAAGCTTCAGCAGGATGTTCTCCACATCCTCTCCCACATAGCCTGCCTCCGTTAAGGTGGTGGCATCTGCAATGGCGAAGGGAACGTTGATAATTTTTGCCAGGGTCTGAGCCAGATAGGTCTTTCCCGAACCTGTGGGGCCTATCATAATGATATTGCTCTTTTGAAGCTCAATATCATCCTCGTCCTTTTTTGCCAGAATCCTTTTATAATGATTATAAACAGCCACGGCCAAAACCTTCTTGGCCTCTTCCTGTCCGATAACGTATTCGTCTAAATGCTCCTTGATTTCTATAGGCTTTAGCAGATTAATTTCTTCACTGTCAAACAGCTCTTCTTCCTCTTCATATTCCTCCTCAATGATATCTGCACAGATTTCCACGCATTCATCACAGATATAGACCCCGGAAGGTCCTGCAATCAGCTTACGCACCTGATCCTGGGTCTTGTTACAGAAGGAGCATCTCACATCTGAATTTTTTGCCATAACTTTTCTCACTTTCGCTGTCCAAACAGCCTTTTATTTTCCTTCCGTAATATCGCTGTGGGAAGTAAAGATAGCATCAATTAATCCGTATTCCTTCGCCTCCTCAGCACTTTTCCAGTTATCTCTCTCCGTATCTGCCGCTACGATCTCATAAGCCTTTCCGGTATTTTCGGACAAAATGCGATTCAGCTTTTCCTTTGTTTTTAAAATATGCTTTGCCGCAATCTCAATCTCTGTTGCCTGTCCCTGTGCACCGCCTAAGGGCTGATGAATCATAATTTCCGCATTGGGCAGAGCATAACGCTTACCCTTTGCACCTCCTGCAAGCAGAAAAGCCCCCATACTGGCTGCCATGCCGATACATACGGTAGAAACATCACATTTAATAAAATTCATGGTATCATAGATAGCCATTCCTGCTGTTACAGAGCCTCCCGGGCTGTTAATATACAGGTGAATATCCTTCTCCGGATCCTCTGCCTCCAAAAACAGAAGCTGAGCCACCACCAGAGAAGCGGTTACATCCGTCACCTCTTCTCCCAGAAAAATAATTCTTTCCTTTAATAATCTGGAATAAATATCATAGGAGCGCTCTCCTCTACTGGTCTGTTCAATGACATAAGGTACTAAACTCAATTCTATCCTCCATTTCCAAGTCGGAGCGCCGGTATTATCTGCCGACGTTTCCTGAAACCTTTCCACATATAAAGTATATGGGGCTACCACCAGGACAGCCCCTTATTACTGTAGTCTTATTCTCTTTAATTTGCAATCTATTTTTGCGATTTAAGAGAAATTTAATTCTTTCGTATTACTCCTCGGTCTTCTCATCCTTCTTCTCTTTGGCAGCCTTTTTTGCCCTGGCCTTAGTTTCCTTTGCATTATCCACAACAAATTCCACCGCTTTATTCACTGCGATGTCCTCCATCATCTGCTCTCTGCCGCCTTCTCCCAGCATTTCTCTGACCTTATCCGCTTCCATATGATAGGTCTCTGCCATGGTTGCAATTTCCTTTTCAAAATCAGCTTCATCTGCTGTAATATTCTCTGCCTTAACGATGGCTTCCAGAACCAGACGGGATTTAATCCTCTGCTCAGCCTGGGGTTTCACCTGTTCCATCAGCTTACCATGATCCAGTCCGGTAAACTGGAAATACTGTTCAGTACTTAAGCCCTGAGCCCGTAATCTCTGGGTAAAATCATCCACCAGCTGTCTCTGCTGGGTTTCAATCATGGCCTCGGGAATATCCATCTTTGCATCGGCAATGATTGCCTCGATAACCGCATTTTCCTTAGCTGTACGAGCTTCCTTTTCTTTTTTCTCCAAAAGCTTTTTGCGTACATCATCCTTATATTCAGCCAGGGTGTCAAATTCGGAAACCTCTGCCGCAAACTCATCATCCAGCTCAGGAAGCTGCTTTTCTTTAATTTCTTTAATCTCCACCTTGAATACCGCAGGCTTTCCTGCCAGATTCTCAGCCTGATAATTCTCAGGGAAAGTAACATTCACCTCCACCTGTTCACCAATATTCTTGCCAATCAGCTGTTCCTCAAAGCCGGGAATAAAGGTACCGGAGCCGATAGTGAGAGGATAATTCTCTCCCTTTCCGCCTTCAAAAGCCACACCGTCCTGGAAGCCTTCAAAATCGATAACGGTCTGATCTCCATCCTTAACTGCCCTGTCGGTTACGGAAACGGTTCTTGCATTGCGGTCTCTTTCCTTGGAAACTTCTGCATCCACCTCTTCGTCAGAAACAGAAACTTCAACCTTATCCACCTTTACTCCTTTATACTGTCCCAACTCAACCTCAGGCTTTAGGGCAACCTCTGCTGAAAAGATAAAGGGCTTTCCGGCTTCCAACTGTACGATGGTAATTCGGGGAGAAGAAACAATTTCCTCTTCGCACTCATCGTATGCTTTTTCATATGCCGTAGGAATCAGCTCATTGGCCGCATCTTCATAGAAGACTTCCTTACCGTACATCTTCTCCACTATCTGACGGGGAACCTTTCCCTTTCTGAAACCGGGAATGCTGATGTTCTTCTTCTGTCTCTGAAACACCTGATTAATTGCTTTTTCCAGTTCTTCAGCAGAAACCTCCACCGTTAGCTTGGCCATGTTGTTCTCTAATTTTTCTACCTGTAAGCTCATCTTATCTATTTCCTCCTTAAAAGCTTCTCCTTATCTTTTTTTCAAAAAATATTTATGAGCACCCGTTTTTGCCCATAATCGCTTGACAATTATACCACAGGAAAAGTTTGATTACCAGTGTTTTTTTCAGTAAATACAGGCCTTTTGATTATCAATTGTTTGTCAGTCAAAAATTTCCAACATAACAAAAAAGAATCTGCACACAATAATACCAAGATAAGCGATGAAGAAAGCCAACATATCCTAATGGGAGATAAGTGCTTTCCTCGGTCACTTATCTTCTGATAATAAATTAACAAGAACAAAACCAACAAAATGGAGGTAAGCAAAATGACTAAGAGTAATTCTATGGAAGTACCTGAAGCTAAGGCTGCTATGGATCGTTTCAAAACTGAGGTTGCATCCGAGCTTGGCATCAACTTAAAGGAAGGCTACAATGGTGACCTGACCAGTAAGGAAGCCGGTTCTATCGGTGGTGAAATGGTTAGACGTATGATCAAGAGACAGGAAGAGCAGATGAAATAAGCTTCTCTTCAGGTAAAGAAAACCGATTAGCATAACAAAAAGGGGCTGTCGCAACATGTGACAGTCCCTTTTTTATCCCAATCCTTTCTCCAAAAATCAGTTCTGTTTTACCGCAAATACACAATTTTTTCTGCCATTTCCCCTGCCGCCTGACTGTCCTTAAAATGTTCAATAATTGAAAGGGAAAAATCGATGGCGGTGCCCATACCCCGGCTGGTAATGAGGTTATCAGCCTTTGTCACTGCAGCCTGGGTAACCTGAGCCCCCGTCAGTTCTTCCTCCATTCCGGGATAACAGCAGGCCGCCCGGCCTTCCAGAAGTCCCAAATGACCCAAAATGGTAGGTGCTGCACAAATTGCTGCTATAGGCTTTCCCGCAGCATGGAAGCTTTTTACCTGCTCCATCAGGGGCTTACATGCCTCCAACCCCAAGGTACCCGGCATTCCTCCGGGCAGTACAATCATCTCCACCTGTCCAAAGTCAACCTCCTCCAGTAAAGTATCCGTCACCACCGGAATCTGATGAGAACCGATTACCTTCTTATGGGACGTAACCGATACCATTTTTGTTTCAATCCCGGCTCTTCGCAGTAAATCCACTACGGTTAATGCCTCAATTTCCTCAAATCCTTCTGCAAAAAATACACCCACTGCCATACCTTTCCTCCTTCTGCTGTTTTAAGCCTTTTATCTGCAGGAACACTTATTCCCATATTAGCCACTGTATTGTACCAAAAGCAGCTCTACGCTCATACGATCTGACATTCGTCCCTGTTTTACTGCCTCATCGGCTTCCACACAGGCTTCCAGAGCCCGACGCAGTTCTTCTGCCTTAAACTGTGAGGCCTGGCGCTCATATTTTCCCACTACAAAACCGTGAAGGCCGGTTTTTGTAGCCATCACTGCCTGTGAATATCCCTTTCGCTTTAATTCCTTTATCTGTAAAAGGTAATTAAACTGCCTTCCAATTAGGGCAAGGATTCTCATGGGCGGCTCCTTCAGTGTCAGCAAATCCTCATACAGTCCCAATGCACGCTTCTGCTCCTTTTTTCCCATAGCCTCCACCAGATCAAAAATCTGATTCTGTATC
Source organism: Lachnospiraceae bacterium (assembly GCA_051879275.1). Classification (GTDB taxonomy): domain Bacteria; phylum Bacillota; class Clostridia; order Lachnospirales; family Lachnospiraceae; genus SFDP01. The sequence continues at coordinate 1,014 of JBJELS010000250.1, read as the reverse complement.
CGCTTAGTACAGACAGCTTCTATATCCTCAATGGTTATTTCGTCCTTTTCCAGAGTATAGCAGAGAAGCTTCTCCATTTCATTTTTAATCTGTTCCATTTCCGTTCCGGTTTTATTCATAAGATGTTGGAGAGCTGCCCCTGTAATCTGCTTATTTTCTTTTTTTATCATCCCCAAAATCCAACGTTTCAGGGTTTCCTCATTCTGGGGAACAAATTCCGTAATTCTTCCCAGCTTCTTGATTTCCTTGTAGAGTCTGGTTCGCTTATCGACCTGTGCTTCCACCAGAATCAGAAAGGTGGTTTCTGCAAGTCCCGGAAGATAATCCGCCAAAGCTTCGCCCCCTTTGGAAAGCCAGCCGGAATTTTCCACTACAATCACTCTCCTGGAAGCGAAAAACGGAAGGGTCTCTGCCAAATCAATCACCTCACCCACCGAAGTGTCCTTCCCTTCAAAGCAGTGAACATTCATGGTATCTCCCTCTTCCACCAGAGCCTGACGGAGACGGTCTCTGTATTGCTTACGCAAATAGGCTTCTTCTCCGTAAAGCAGGTAAATCTGTCTGAAGTCCTGATTCTTAATATCCTGCAAAAGTCCCTGCATGGTTTTTCCCTTCTTATTTCTCCGGCTCTGCTTTTCAGTTTACTTTGTTTAAGCCGGAGGTATTTCCGATTACAATCAGTTTCATTGATTTTTCCAGTGGCTTCCCCGGGTCAATATTGATGCAGACGTTTTTATCCTGAATCACAGCCACCACATTAACAGAGTATTTTTTCCTGAGATTTAATTCCAGCAGACTCCTGCCCTCCCATTCCGGCTTGACCTCAAGCTCAATCAGGGAAACATCTCTTGAAAGCTCCACCAGGTCAACAAAGCCGGAGCTTAAAAGATTTTTTGCCAGTCGGACACCTGATTCGCTTTCCGGGAATACCACCCGGTCAGCACCTACTTTGTTTAAAATCTTACAGCTCATGTCATTGGCACATTTGACAATAACCGTTTTTACTCCTATTTC
>JBJELS010000249.1:0-7402 GCA_051879275.1 Lachnospiraceae bacterium | reverse complement strand
CAAAGTTAGCGATAGGAGACTGAATGCTTCCAAGCAGCTTGGAAAGCAGTTCTTCTCTGGAAGGAATCTGTGCGATAGACTGCATACCCTGTGCATCATACATTACACCTTCCACAACACCGGCCTTGATTTCCAATGCATCAGCTGTCTTAGCAAACTTAGCAAGGATTCTTGCAGGTGCAGTTGCATCGGTTGCAGAGTAAGCCATTGCACTGGGACCTTCAAGGAAGGGAGCCAAGCTTTCGTAATCAGTGCCCTTGAACGCGAAGTTCATCATTGTGTTCTTGTAAACCTTGTAGCCTACACCGGCTTCACGAAGCTCTTTACGAAGATTGGTATCCTGCTCTACAGTCAATCCACGGTAATCCACCAGAACTACGGACTGTGCATCCTTAATCGCTTCGGAAATCTCAGCTACGATAGGCTGTTTCAATTCCACTTTTGCCATATTCGTTTACCTCCTTATAGTATAGATTGCCGATAGGAGTATATAAAGAAAGCCTTCCTGAAGACAGGAAGGCATAAAGTCTTAAACTTTCTATCCCCTCGGTAGGCGGCACTTGCACTTACATAAGAAATAAATTCGTCATTTCTCATACCTACTGTCTTCGGCATGGTCTTTACAACCTTGATTAGACTACCACAAGACACCACAGGTGTCAAGTGGTAATCTGTTTTTCTTCTAATTTTCTTAATACAAATTGCTCAATAAACCAGTCCAATTATCCAAAATAGATTTTTGTACAATCTTAAAGGTTACGGTTTTCGTTCCTCCCAGGTCACTTCCCTCCTTACCTTTAATTGTAACTTTAGCCGTTCCTTTATTGGTATGATTAATATAACTATCTTCTTGAATCTCAAAATCTTTGCCTAACTCCAGCCAAATAACGTCCTTTCCAATCTTGATGGTTGCCTGCTTAAACTGTTTATTATCTGTAATCTCAATAGCCTTTCCCGTATAGTACTGATTATTAATTTGAATGACGGCTCTGCTGATATCATATCCCGGCTTTAAGATACGATATGTCCCCTTTACGGTACCCTCATAATTGGCACCGGTCAGGTTAACTTCAATTTCTACCACAGAACCTGCCTGGACTTTTGTGGTAGGATTTTCCGTAAGATTTGTTCCTTCTACGGCTCCTTCTCCATCTCCGGAAACTGATTTTATCGTATATTTAACATCCTTTGCCGTATAGTCCTTGCTGTCCAAAGCCTTCCCGTCTGAATCGTATACCTTGAAGCTCTGCTTCCATCCGTTAGTCTTCAGATTTTCCACTTTATCCTTTACCACAAGGTAAACATCATTGCTGTCGTTCACATTCTTCTTTATGATACTGAATCTGATTTCTGCCGTTCCGGAGAAATTTCCTTTTCCTTTTATGATTGCTACCGGAGCCTTGTTGGCACTTACTGTGTTACAGTCAACTACAGCCTTGTTATTTTTATAGCTCACCGTATAATCTATGCCGTTTTCCAGTACATATCCTTCTGAAGTAGTGACTTTTACTTCCGGCTTCGCTCCTCCTTTTTGGTAAAGAACTTCATAAGGCCCATCCGTCGTTACGCTGTCTCCGACTAAGGCAATATCAAACGGCTGGTCTTTCCCTGTCTTAATCGGAGCAGCTGTGATTTTAAAGGTTACTTTCTTTGTACCGGTAAATCCTGCCTCTTCTTTGCCATCAAGAATAATGGCTGCCGTACCCTTCGCAATGTTCTTTTCATATTTTATTGTGTAATGAACCTCTTCCTTTAAAGCCACAGGGGCTGTTTTTTGGTTAGCCTGATAAGAGAAGGTTACCGCTTTTCCTCCGTTATACCCTTCCATGGGCTCGGTGGGCTTAATCTCGTCTCCGGTATATATGTAGTTTTTTTCCAACCCTGATACAGAAGCTTTAGAAATATTTATTCCGGTAATTTTAAACGTGATACGCCTGGTTCCAATATATGCCAGCTTATCTCCATCCTCGTCTGCACCGGTTCCTTCTAAAATTATAGTGGCAGTTCCTACCGCTTTATTATTTTCATAAGAAATATGATAATCCTTATCTTTCTCCAGAATATCCTTGCCGTACTTTATCGTTAAATTCTGCTGCTGCAGTCCGGCATCACTTCTGGCTTCTTCTGTCCACAAAAGGGTTTTTACCCCGCTTACACTAACCTTACTTATGGGGATTTCCTGCAAATCATTGCTCTTTTCCCCAATTGACAGATAAATCGTCTTCGTGCCGGAATAGTTTCCCTTTCCAACAATAGTCAATTCATAAGGAGCATCTTTTGGTGTGGCTTGTGTAAAAGCAGTTTTATTCGTTTTCTCAATAAGGTATTCGTCTACATAAAAATCCTTATTGTTAGACAGCTTTACACCGTTCCACGTTACCACAGGGGTAGGTGTCTGCTTCTTTCCGGTATAGGTTACCGCCATATTATCTGCGACAGCTTCTCCAATATCTGCCTTCATTATCTTAAAATAAACAATCTGCTTGGAACTGTAATTTCCCTTCATCTGTATAATCAGCTGAGGGGCTTTTTGGGCATTAAACTCATCTGCCTGGTCTGCACCAATCTCATAGGCATTGACATTATTCTTATAAGAGACAGAATAGTCCACCTTTTCGGTCAGTAACTTATTCCCATCATAAACCTGGAAATTCTGAGTGATTTTATTTCCGGTATAGTCTACCTCCTCCTCTATTCCTGCCACCCAAATACCCTTCAGATAGTCATAAATTACAGCACCCCCGGCAGTAAAGCTGCTAACAGCTAAAGAATAATTGCAGTTCAGCAAAGTCACCTGAACCTCAACATTTTTATTTTCTCCCAACTCGGTGCTTTCAAATCGTGCAGAAACCTGATAATCCTTATCCTTTACTAAACTGATTTCTTTTCCGTTCGGCCCCTGAAAAATTACCGTCTCCACCGTTGCCGCATCGGTTCCATCCCATAATTTATTCTGTACCTTTACCCCCTGAATACTGAGAGCAGCCTGCTTAATGATAAATTTATCCGTTGCAGTCATCGCCTTATAATCTTTCGTTTCAGGAAAAGCTGCCTTTATCGTATATTCTCCGGCTTCTGACGGCACCTTTGCCGTGGGTCCGTATTGCTTTCCTGCTTTCGTTGTTCCGGTATAGGTATATATTACAGAACCCTCGCTGTATGTATTGGGTGTGATAATCGGATTTAACGCCTTCTCTCCATAGTACCAGTCCTCCATGCTGACGCCAACCTGTGGTTCACCTTTATTTACCGTAATAACAGCTATCTGAGAAATAGCTTTAGCCGTTTTTACATTAATCGCCTTTTCATTGGTATTGATTATTTCACAATAATAATAATAAGTTCCGGCTTTATCCGTAGAAGGCTGATAGTTGGCAGACGTTGCAGATGGAATCAATTTCCCATTTTGATTGCTGTTACTTGTATTCTCATACCACTGATAGGACAGTGTTCCGCCATCAGAATTTGTTGCTGTCACGCTAAGCTCTGCGGCCTGAGCATTCAATCCGTATGCCGCTGATTCCGGATGACTGGTAATGGTCGGTACATCTGCTTCGTCAGGTCTTGCCGGCTCTGTAATGATCGTGAAACTAACCTCTATCACCGAATTGTCCACCGTATAAGCAGCCGGAACCTTTACGGTGAAAGAATGCGTTCCCACAGGTAAAACGGTGGGAAAGTCATCTATGGAAAAATACATTGTTCCATCAATGATTTCAACTGTATAATCATTCTGCCCTATCCGGAGCGTGTATCGATAATATCCATCCTCGCCAACCGGTTCTCTGTTTATGGCATTTGAATTATACTCGATATCCAACGGAAGCCATCCCAGATCAGAAATGAATACATCCTCTGCCCATTCAATCAGGAAGCCATCATATTCAGCCACCTGATCAGCATATATCGTTACGGATTCCTTCCCTCCTTCTATAGAAAGGCTCTTAATCTTGTCAACCGTCATCTGTGTACCGGCTGCAGGAACACTCCACTTCCCGTTTGTCCCATCATAAATAAAATCTGCCGTCTGAAAGTTTGGCGGAACCAAAGAAAAAGAGTTCGCCTGTGACCCGGCAGCCACTATGTATATTTGTTCTTCTTTTGGCAGTACACCGCCCGAGCCGCTGATACCCATAATTTCTATATCTGTTGTTTTTTCAACGGTTCCGGTAATGGTAAGACACTGCCCTTGTCCCATTATCACTTTTCCTCCACCGAAAAAGCTGTCGATAGTAATATTTTTTTCCACCGAAGCAATATCCAGGCGTGCTCCTTCCGGAACAGCGATCGCTGCATCAGAATAAAAACTGCTCCCTCCATTATCACTGATATTGGTAAGAATAATATTCGGATTATAGGTTCCTGCAAGCAAATTAAGTCCACTCAGATTTGCTGCTTTAAGAGCAGACAAATAGCCGGTAGATGAGGAAACACTGACGATTGCTCCCCTATTTGTACCGGTAGAACCATTTATTTCCTTAGCATCATTCCCATTTCCCAGGGTAATATTAACCTCTCCTTCTACTGAACAGGATTCGCTGGGAAATATCTTATCATAATTCGTAGTAGAGAGCTCCTTATTTCCCGGATAAAAACCTGTATATACAGCTCCATGTCCATAAACTGCCGGTTTATTGCTTGAGCTTTGTTTAATGGTAAGATTTACAGGAAAGGCTGCACTTGCCCCTTGAATCTCCTGCAGTTTTCCATCTGCCCCTTCATCCAGAGGCGTAGCATTGTATACATTTCCTGCATAAATATTAACTCCCTGATCGTTGGAGCCAGAAAAGCTTACGCCTTCTAAAATAATATTACTTTCCGTTCCGGATACTTCTGTAAAAAAAGAATTATTTTTAACTCCTCCTGCAGCAATAGTAAAAGGATCATAATAGCCCCAGCTTATGGTTAAATTAGCCAACGTTAAATTATGTCCATTGGCAAAAATACCCATGTAGGCAGCATTGGTAAAGAGCAGATCGGTTCCATTAAAGGCGGCATCTGCTTCCAGAATAATTCCGGCATTTGAAATACTTATACTTCCGCCGGAAAAGGTCACATTATTTTTCACCACCAAGGGTACATCTCCGTTAGGGAGATCCGTTACAATATTTCCCTCAATAGTATAATTCCCACCCGTATTTAACGCATCTACCAATTGTGTATAACTGCTGATTACTTTGGAACCGGTGGATCTGATTTCCGCCTCCTGAGAAACAATCGTACTCTCTTCCTGTTCCATTGCATAAGACATTGTACCTAAATTCGACATCAGCAATGCCAACACCAAACAAAAAGCCAAACCCCTCTTTTTCATCTTCTTACCTCCTCATATAGGTATAATTATTGTTATTCTACTATTTTTTTCCCCATTTTTCAACAAAAAACAAAAGGCATTGCTTTCGCAACGCCTTTATCACTCTATCCTCTTAGAATTTAGCAGTAGAAACCTTTACACCCGGTCCCATTGTGGAAGCCAGAGTAATGCTTCTTAAATACTGTCCCTTTAATGCACTGGGCTTAGCCTTAACAATAGCTTCCATCAATGCAGTAAAGTTCTCCTGTAATTTAGCTTCATCAAAGGAAGCCTTACCGATAGGACAGTGAATAATATTGTTCTTATCCAGTCTGTACTCAATCTTACCGGCCTTAATATCGTTAATTGCCTTAGTAACATCCATGGTTACAGTACCGGCCTTGGGGTTGGGCATTAATCCCTTAGGTCCCAAAACCTTACCCAGACGTCCAACAACACCCATCATATCAGGGGTAGCTACTACTACATCAAAGTCTAACCAGCCTTCGTTCTGAATCTTGGGAATCAGCTCTTCGCCTCCTACATGATCAGCACCTGCTGCCTCTGCCTCATTAATCTTATCGCCCTTAGCAAATACCAGAACACGAACGGTTTTACCGGTTCCGTTAGGTAATACTACAGCACCACGAATCTGCTGTTCTGCATGGCGTCCGTCACAGCCTGTTCTGATATGCACTTCAATAGTTTCATCAAATTTAGCAACTGCCGTCTTTTTTACCAATGCAATGGCATCAGCAGTTTCATACTGGGTTGCGCGATCTACTAATTTAGCAGTTTCGCTGTATTTCTTTCCATGTTTCATATCGCTTACTCCTCCTAAATTAATTAATCTTCTACAGTAATACCCATACTACGTGCAGTTCCCGCAATCATGCTCATTGCTGCTTCCAGGCTTGCCGCATTCAGGTCAGGCATCTTCATTTCCGCAATTTCCTGAATTTTAGCCTTGGAAATGCTTGCAACCTTCTGCTTATTCGGTACACCTGAACCGGATTTGATGTTACATGCTTTTTTCAGTAATACTGCAGCAGGGGGAGTCTTAGTTACAAAACTAAAGCTTCTGTCTGCATAAACGGTAATAACAACAGGGATAATCAAATCACCCTTGTCTGCTGTTCTTGCGTTGAACTGTTTGGTAAATTCCACGATATTAACGCCGTGCTGACCAAGAGCAGGTCCAACCGGGGGAGCCGGTGTTGCTTTACCGGCAGGAATCTGTAACTTAATATATCCTTCTACTTTCTTTGCCATATGGCACCTCCTAAAATTATATTGTGGTCTATGGGCTAGGTGACCCTTCCACCGTTAAACGGTATTATACCGCCTGACTTCAATTTCAAAAGCGCCTCGCCATTGATGCGCCTACCTATATCCTGCACGCTGTCCGTGCATCGTAAAATATTCAATTCATTTTACGCACATCTTCAAAACTGATCTCGACAGGAGTTTCTCTGCCGAACATCTCAACATTAATGGTGGCTGTTCCCCTATTATGATCAATTCGCTGAACAGCACCTACCGTATCCTTCCATGCCCCGGCAATAACTACAATCATATCGCCTTCTGCAAAGTCAATGGATACAATATCCTTCTTAATACCCAGAGGCCTCATTTCAGCTTCTGTAAGCGGCACCGGTTTACTTCCCGGCCCAACAAAACCGGTCACACCTCTTGTGTTACGAACCACATACCAGGTTTCATCGTTCATCACCATATTAATGAGAACATAACCGGGAAACATCTTTTTCTGTACAGTCTTTCTGGTTCCCTTCTTTACCTCTACCACATCCTCCATGGGGACGCGAACCTCCAGAATCTCCTCCTGAAGTCCTCTGTTCTCAATTGTCTTTTCAATATTGGCCTTGACCTTGTTTTCATATCCGGAATAAGTGTGTACTACATACCAGTTTGCTTCTGCCATACAATCACCTCACGCCTACATTGTCAACAGGTTTACCCCGTACTGGAGAATTGTATCCAACAGAGTAATGATAAATCCCAACACAAGTGAAATGCAAATAACTGCTACAGATTGCTTGAAAATCTTTGTCCTGTCCGGCCATGAAATTTTCTTAAATTCAGCTTTCA
>JBJELS010000248.1:0-7407 GCA_051879275.1 Lachnospiraceae bacterium | reverse complement strand
GACAATCATATGCCCATGTGGGTGTTTGGTCTGGAGGAGGAAAACAGCATCGTTAATGCAATCAAGGGTAATTTTACCGGCACAAAGGTTATTGTATAGACCGGCTAGGTATAAAAAAACAGGGAGTGGAAAGAATGAAGGAAAAAGTAAAAGTATATGATGAAAAAATGAAAAAAACCTTTGACCATTTGTTGGTTGAATATCAGACTATCCGTGCAGGCCGCGCTAATCCTCATGTTTTGGATAAGATTAAGGTGGACTATTACGGCAGTCCGACTCCGATTCAGCAGGTAGGGAATATTTCCGTTCCTGAACCCAGAATGATTCAGATTGCTCCCTGGGAGAAGAGTCTGATCAGAGAGATTGAAAAAGCGATTCTTGCCTCTGATATAGGAATCACTCCCAACAATGATGGTTCTGTGATTCGTCTTGTGTTCCCGGAATTGACTGAGGAAAGAAGAAAAGAACTGGTTAAGGATGTTAAGAAAAAAGGAGAAGAGGCAAAGGTAGCGGTACGAAATATCCGTCGGGATGCCAATGATGCTTTTAAGAAGCTGGCCAAGGAAGAGGTTTCAGAAGATGAAATTAAGGATCTGGAGGATGAAATCCAGAAGCTGACAGATAAATATGTAAAAGATATCGATAAAGCAGTAGAGGATAAATCCAAAGAGATTTTGACGGTATAAGGAACGAGCGATATGCTTTGTGTTAACTTTTATGAAAACAAAAGCTGCCCAAAATACGGCAGCTTTCTTTCTTTATGATTTAGGGATAAAGCAGGAGGTTTTGACATGCAGATTCCGGCTCATGTAGCGATTATTCTGGATGGCAACGGTCGATGGGCAAGAGCCAGGGGAATGCCCAGAAATTATGGGCATGTTCAGGGAGCCAAAACGGTAGAGACTATCTGTGAAGAGGCATATAAGCTGGGAATCCGGTATTTAACGGTATATGCCTTTTCCACAGAGAACTGGAATAGGCCCCGGGATGAGGTGGATGCCTTAATGAAGCTTCTTAGAAATTACCTGAAGACCTGTCTGAAAACAGCAAATAAGAATAAAATGTGTGTCAGGGTCCTGGGGGATAAAAGCCGATTGGATGAGGATATCCAGAAACGAATCAGGGAATTGGAGGAGGCCACCGAAAACAATACAGGGCTTCATTTTCAGATTGCCTTAAATTACGGTGGAAGGGATGAAATCATCCGTTCCGTAAAGAAGCTTGCACGACAGGTAAAGCAGGGAGAAATAAGTCCCGAGGAGATTTCCGAGGAAGGCTTCAATAACCTATTGGATACAGCAGGCATTCCAGATCCGGATTTACTGATTCGTACCTGTAATGAGCTTAGGATTTCCAACTTTCTTCTCTGGCAGCTTGCTTATTCAGAGTTTTATTTTACAGATGTGCCTTGGCCTGATTTTACGAAAGAAGAATTGATGAAAGCCATTGAGGCATATAATGGAAGAGACAGAAGATACGGACTGATAAAGGAGGAATAAGCTGATGTTTAAAATCCGTTTGTTCAGCAGTATTATATTAGTCATTATTGCACTGGCTACCATAATCGGAGGAGGCTGGTATCTGGCCGGGATTCTCTGGGCTATTTCGTTGGTTGCCTATCGTGAGCTGTGTCAGGCCTGCGGAATCGTAAAAAAGACGGAAAAAACTAATTGTCTGGAGATATTGGGATTTTGCTTTATCACAATATACTATCTGACCATGGCAGCCGTAAAAGATTCTCTGTATATGATGATGGTGGTTCTGCTGGCCTTGATTGCCTGCTTATTTGTTTATGTTTTTTGCTTTCCCAAAATTCATGCACAGCAGGTAATGGGAGCATATTTTTCCTTCGTTTATGCACCGGTAATGTTCTCTTTTATTTATTTAACCAGAGAATTGGAATACGGTCTGTATTTTGTCTGGATGATTTTTATCAGCTCCTGGATCAGTGATACCTTTGCTTATATTTTCGGTATGCTTTTTGGCAGACATTCCCTGGCACCGGTTTTAAGTCCTAAAAAATCGGTGGAGGGTTCTGTGGCAGGAGTATTAGGTTCAGCCCTTTGCGGAGCACTTTTTGGCTACTTGCTGGTGGAAAAGCTGATTCATGAGCAAGAGATTACCCTTGTATTTGCCCTGATTGCAGGAATCGGAAGTATTATTTCTCAAATTGGAGACCTGGCAGCATCTGCCATTAAACGAAACTATGAAATTAAGGATTATGGAAAACTGATTCCCGGTCATGGGGGGATTATGGATCGCTTCGACAGTGTGATCGTCACTGCCCCCATGATATATTTTCTTTACAGAATCCTGATTGCTTCAGTACGATAGCTTTGAATGGAGATAAAAATGAAAAAAATTGCAATTTTGGGTTCTACCGGTTCTATTGGTAAGCAAACCCTGGAAGTTGTGGAGGCTAATGCAGATCTGCAGGTGGTGGGCTTGGCAGCAGGAAATAATGTTGTTCTTTTGGAGCAGCAAATCCGTAAATTCAAACCCAGGATGGCTGCTGTCTGGAGCGAAGAAGCCTGTCGGGATCTACATACACGGACAGCAGATTTACCGGTAAAGGTGGTTTGCGGCATGGAAGGTCTTCTGGAAATTGCAGTTATGGAAGAGGCAGAGCTTCTGGTTACAGCCATTGTGGGGATGATTGGAATACGTCCTACTATAGCGGCCATTGAAGCCGGAAAGGATATTGCATTAGCCAATAAGGAGACTTTGGTGACAGCAGGTCATCTTATTATGCCTTTGGCAGAAAAACAGCAGGTATCGATTTTACCGGTGGACAGTGAGCATAGTGCTGTTTTTCAATCCCTTAGGGGAGAGCCTGCCGATCAGATTGAAAAGATACTGTTAACCGCCTCCGGCGGCCCTTTCCGCGGGAAGAAGAAGGAGGAGCTGGCCCACATGCAGGTGGAGGATGCCCTAAAGCATCCTAACTGGTCTATGGGCAGAAAGATTACCATAGATTCCTCTACTCTGGTGAATAAGGGGCTGGAGGTAATTGAGGCAAAATGGCTTTTCGGGGTGGAGCTGGATCAGATAGAGGTAGTGGTTCATCCACAGAGTATCGTTCATTCCATGGTTCAGTTTAAGGATGGAGGAATCATAGCCCAATTAGGAAGTCCGGATATGAAGCTGCCTATTCAATATGCACTGTTTTATCCTGACAGACGGCCGATGAAGGGAAACAGAGTAGACTTTTATTCCCTGGGACAGCTTACCTTTGAACGGCCGGATTGGGAAACCTTTCCTGGCTTAGGGCTGGCCTATAGGGCCTCTGCAGCAGGGGGAAGTATGCCTACGGTCTATAATGCGGCCAACGAAAAAGCGGTCAGTCTCTTTTTGGAAAAGAAGATTTCCTATCTTCAGATTACAGAATTGATTCAGGAAGCCATGAATAATCATCAGGTAATTGCCAATCCTACGGTAGAAGAGATTTTGCAGACTCAGAAGGAGAGTGAGGAAAGAGTCTGCTGTTTAGCCGGATTGCTTTAAGCCAGCGGACAGAGGGGAAAATAGAAATAGACAGGAAAAGGAAGTATGACATTAATTTATTTTGTATTGATTTTTGGTATTATCGTATTGGCCCATGAGTTTGGTCATTATTTATTAGCAAAGCGGGGAGGAATCCATGTGGTGGAATTTGCCATCGGCATGGGGCCCAAATTGTGGGGAGTCCATAAGAATGGAACAGACTATGTAATTCGCCTTCTGCCCATAGGAGGGGCCTGTATGTTTGAAGGAGAGGATGGCTTGAATGAGGCGGAAGAAGGAATAACGGAAAATTCCTTTAATGCGGCTCCGGTATGGACCAGAATTTCATCCGTAGCAGCGGGTCCTCTGTTTAATTTTCTTCTTGCGTTTTTGCTGGCTTTATTTATTGTCGGCTTTGGTGGTACAGACCGTCCGGTAATTCAGGGAATTATGGAGGGTTACCCTGCAGATGAGGCAGGCCTTCTGCCCGGAGATGAAATTATTTCCATGAATGGAGAACGGATTTATGTGGCCAGGGAAATTCAGCTGAATACTTTTTTAAACGGCGGCAGTCCCATGGCATTGGAATATAGGCGTGACGGTCAGGTATATACTACAGAGCTCACCCCTAAGTATAATGAGGAAACAGGACGTTATTTAATTGGTTTTCAAGGCTACAGTGAATATGTGGATGCAACAGGTCTGGACTTATTCCGTTATGGATATTATGAGGTTCGCTACAGCCTGAAATCTACATTAAAAAGCCTGTTAATGCTGGTGCAGGGGCAGGCCGGCGTGAAAGATTTATCCGGTCCGGTAGGAATTGCCCAGATTATAGACGAGGTGGCAGAAGAAACAGCCCCCTATGGACCTATGGTACTCATTTTAAATCTGTGTAATATTGCCCTGCTGCTCAGTGTTAACCTGGGAGTATTGAATTTACTGCCTCTGCCGGCCCTGGATGGAGGACGGCTGGTATTCCTTTTTATTGAAGCCATCCGTGGAAAGCCCATTCCGCCGGATAAGGAGGGGATGGTACATTTTGCCGGATTTGTGGCCTTAATGGTTCTGATGGTCTTTGTACTATACAATGATTTGGTAAGGCTGTTTTCGTAAAATACAGAGCTTCCCGCATAATTCATGCGGGGAGTTTTTTTGTTTGGGAACGCTTTGCGCCCGACAGAGCCGGTCTGGGAGAAGGAAATTTTCACCTTGACAAATACCTGCTGAAAACATATAATATATAAAAAATAGAACAAACAATTAAAGCGTTGTCGTTTAATCACATTTATTCATTTCCAGGTTATCAGCTTCTGATAAGTCAGAATAATATTCCGGTTTAAGAATTGAACAGAGAGGAGAGGGTACTATCAGGAATAAAAATCAGTATCTTTGCGGCTATCTTTGGGAACAGGGAGGGAGACAGAGCAATCAGGATTCACTGGCAATCTGGCAGATATCCGGAAGAAGCAGGACCTGTCTTCTGGGAATTGTCTGTGACGGAATAGGAGGATTGGAGGAAGGGGAAAATGCCAGCGGATATGTGGTAAGACAGGTTTCCTCCTGGTTCCATACAGTAGGCTATAAAATAAGAAACCGCCAAAAGCTGCAGGCGGTGCTGTGCCAGTTGATTTATCAGCTTCACGAGGAGCTGAAGGAGTACGGAGAGAAAAAGGGAATAAGGCTGGGAACTACCATGACCTTTTTTCTGGCAGAAAACAGATGGATTTTCTGGGGACATACAGGAGACAGCAGACTATATATGCTGCGTAAAGGAAAGCTTAAGCAGCTGACCCGGGATCATACTAAAAAGGGTGGAGGTCTGTATCAGGCCATTGGTACCGGGGACTGGAAGCCTATGGATATGGGCCGGAAAAGCTTTAAGCCGGGAGACGGTCTTTTGCTGTGTACCGATGGGTTTTATCGGGGACTCTCGGGGGAGGACTTATCTGTCTGTCTTAATCAGGAGTTTTTTCAGGAGAGCCAGATTGGGCGAGTATTGCATCAGATGGGCCAGAGAAAGCTTGGAATGGGAGAAAAGGATAATCTTTCTGCCATTATTTGTAAATTCATAGGAAAGGAAAGATAAAGGGGGTGAGAAATTGAAACAGGTATGGAAGCAAAGATATCAGATTCTGGAACAGCTGGGCAGGGGCGGAAGCGGACAGGTATATAAGGTATGGGATTTACATCTTGAAAAGGAATGGGCAATGAAAGAGCTGGCAGGAGACAGTGACCGGGAAGCTAAGATATTAAAACAGCTGTCTCACCATCGATTTCCCCGTGTTGTGGATGCCTTTCGGGAAGAAGAAAAGAATTATCTGGTTATGGACTATGTACCGGGAATTACTCTGGAGACTTTGATTCAAAAGGGACCCATAGAGGAAAAAGGCTTAGTCGCTTTAGCTAAGCAGATTATTCAGGCGCTGCGCTATCTGCATGAAGGAAATCCCACTCTGTTATATCTGGATTTAAAACCCTCTAACCTTCTTTTGGATGAAAATGGTCAGCTGAAGCTGGTGGATTTGGGGAGTGTTCAGGTAAAAGGAAAAGAGGGAGGAATAAGCGGTACTCCCGGTTTTGCTTCACCGGAACAGATTAGGGTCAGAAGACAGGGGAGAGAATTGAATGAGCAAAGTGATATTTTCAGCTTTGGAATGTTGCTTTTTGCCATGGGGACAGGAAGGCTTACAGGGCTTCCCATAATCGATGAAGGACGCCGCCAGGGAATTTACATACGCAGCTATAATCCGCTGCTTTCTCCCGGTCTGGAAAGAATTATTGAGGGATGTACCCGGGGAAGGGCAGAACGAAGATATTTGAGCATGAGGGATATACATGAACAGCTGGAAATCCTGGAAAGGAAGCTGGGCAGGGAAAAAAAGAGAGGGATTTTCCCCGCAAGAAAAAGAATTTTTGCTGAAAGGCCGGAGTGGCGGCAGGAGAAAAGTATTCTTTGTACCCAGGGAAAGTCCTCAGTGTATATCTCGGGAAAGCCTTTCTTTTCCTTTATGTGGTGGATACTTCCCTGGCTGCTTTTGATGATGACGATTTGCACCTTCCCTGCCTCAAAAAGTCTGGCTGAAGAGAAAAATCTTTATCCGATAAAGCAGCAGGGCACAGCCAGAGAGGACATACTTCCTGTAACAATCAGAGAAGCAGGGGGAAGAAAGGTTTTGGTAAAGGAAGGAAATGCCTATCAGACAGAGGATAGTCTGTTTTTTGAAATCCAATGGGAGGAACTGGAAAAAACCAGCTGCTGGATAACCATTATCTGCAGGGAGGAAGGAGGAAGGGAGCGTTATTTTAGTCTGCAGTGTATAAAAAAATAGGATAGGCAAACGGAAGGATTTCAAGTATACTGAAAAGGAGTGTGAGAGCTTAGATGCTGCTGAAGCGGCAGAATGAGAGGAACAGATGAGAGAAAAGACGAAAGTTGTTCAAATAGGAAATAGAAAGATAGGCGGGGGGAATCCGGTTTTAATCCAATCCATGACCAATGTACCCACTGAAGATGTGAATGCCTGTGTAAGTCAGATTTTACGATTGGAGAAGGCAGGCTGCGAAATCATCCGTTGTACTGTACCTACATTGGAGGCGGCCAAGGCAGTGGCCGAAATTAAAAAGCAGATTCATATTCCCCTGGTGGCAGATATTCATTTTGATTATCGTATGGCAATTGCCGCCATGGAAAACGGAGCGGATAAAATCAGAATTAATCCGGGAAATATCGGCACTCGGGATAAGGTGGAGGCAGTGATCCGCGAAGCAAAGGAACGCAATATTCCCATTCGTGTGGGGGTTAACAGCGGTTCTCTGGAAAAGCATCTGATCGAAAAATATAACGGGGTAACGGCAGAAGGAATTGTGGAAAGTGCCCTGGATAAGGTGGGAATGATTGAGGATATGGGGTACGATAACCTG
>JBJELS010000247.1:0-7416 GCA_051879275.1 Lachnospiraceae bacterium | reverse complement strand
CTCATGGTAACTACCGCATCCTGAAGATAGGTTCTGCAGGAGCCGTTTACCAGGCTGTTCAGCTGGTTGTGGATTTTTTCATTGGTTAATAATTTTTGCCGGCGAAGATGCTTCAGGGCAGAGCTGGCATCATCGGCAAATTCCTCTTCGGAAAGAATGCAGCGCCGGATTTCCTGGGAGAGAAAGGTCAGGGGTTCAATAGCATCAAAGAGGTTATCCAGAGTATCCCGGGGACTGTCCTCTCTTTCTCTTCGGCCATAGGTTTTCACCCGATTGGCATTCTCCAGAAGCCCGGCAATGGTTAAAAGCTCGACGGCAGACAGGCAGCTGCCAATTTCCAGTGAGCTTAAGGAAGAGCTGACAGGTTTGTTCCCCCCAAAGGAAAGCCCGCCCTTTTTCATCAGACGGTTCAGGGCATCCCGGGTATTGGCCTGATCCAAAGAAATCTCTTTCAAATCGGTTTTCGGTAAAAGCAAGCGGCATAAATCCTTGCCGGGAAGGGAAGAGGCCCGTTCCTCCAACAGATTGATGATTTTATAGTATTCTAAAATGATTAATGCTTTTTGATTCATATTGGCTTTACCTTTTCATAAATGTTTTCCTTTGGTATCATACCATATTTTATCGGAAAATACTATGTACATAGAGGTTTACATAGGATATACTTGTATAGTCATACTTGTATATGGAGTACAGGAAGGTTTGGTGAGGAGTTTGGAGGAAAAACGGGACTTTGAATTTATGACGGAACGGGTAAAGGAACGTCCTATAAATAAGCGGAAGCTGCTGAGAAAAACGGCGGTTACTGCAGCTATGGCCCTGGTTTTCGGTTTAATTGCCTGTGTAACCTTTTTGGTACTTGAACCGGTGGTTTCCAATTGGCTTTATCCCCAGGAAAAGATTGATATGATTGAAATTCCTCAGGATACCCAGGAAATGCTTCCGGAGGATATGCTGATACACGAAGAAAGTGTACTGGAACAGACGGAAGAGGTAATCAATACCCTGAAAAATGAAATCCAGATGGATACAGCTACTTATACAGAGCTATACGATAATCTATATGAAGTGGTACAGGATTTTGAACCGGCAATGGTGACGGTGACCAGTGTAAGTCAGGATGTGGACTGGTTCAATGCCCCCTATGAAAATCAGGGGCAGACAACAGGATTTTTGCTGGCAGACAATAATCGTGAAGTTATGATTCTGGTGATGGGTAAGGATTTAAAAGAGGGAGAAGAGCTGAGAGTTACCTTTTCTAATGGGGATCAGGCAGGAGCCCTTATCCGGGGAACGGACAGGGAAACCGGTTTGTCAGTTCTGGCTGTTTCAAAGGAGGATATGGCCACAGTTACTTTGGAAGAGATTGAATATATCAGTCTGGGAAGAACTTTAGGAATATCTATGCTGGGAAGCCCGGTAATTGCCATAGGCCGTCCTTTGGGAAGCAAGACCTCTGTGGTATACGGAATGATTACCTCTGAGGGAACGATTCTCAACCTGACGGACAGTAATTATGAGCTGCTGACTACGGACATTTACGGAAGTACGGAGGCTTCCGGAATTTTATTGGATATGAATGGCCAGGTTATCGGAATCATCAATCAGAAATATAATGAAAAGACAGCATCCAATCTGCTTTCTGCCATAGCCATAACGGAATTAAAGGCTGTATTACAAAGGATGGCAAATGGGCTGGCTAATACCTATCTGGGAATTAAGGGTACAGATGTACCGGAGCAGATTGAAAAGAATCTGAAGGTGCCGAGAGGGGCATACGTGGCGGAAATCGTTATGGATTCTCCGGCTATGGCAGCGGGTATCCAGAGTGGAGACGTCATCGTACAAATTGATGATACGGTGATACATTCTTTTAAGGATTATACCGAGGCGATTCGGACAAAGCAGCCGGGAGATATGGTGAAAATTGTGGTGATGCGCCATGGCCAGCAGGCATACCGGCAGGTTGATTTAGAGGTGGTTATGGGAGAACTGGCAGGTTAGTCTTTAGATGATCAGAGCATAAAATGGAGGAGATTATGAAATATATTAAGGATTATCGTGATGGAGACAGAGTATTTGATATTTATTTATGTAAACACAGGCAGTCGGCAGTGACCAAAAATGGAAAGCCCTATGAAAATGTGATTTTACAGGATAAAACAGGAACCATAGATGCTAAGATATGGGATCCTAACAGTGCAGGAATATGTGAGTTTGATGCATTGGATTATATCGAGGTATATGGAGATGTGAATGCCTTTCAGGGAGCTTTGCAGATCAGCATTAAACGTACCCGGAAATGCGATGAGGGAGAGTATGATCCGGCAGATTATCTTCCGGTCAGCTCAAAAAATATTGAAGAAATGTATCAGGAGCTGAAGGCATACATAGAGAGTATTAAAAATCAGCACCTGTATGCCCTTCTGGAGGCAATTTTCATCCGGGATGACGAGTTTGTCCGAGTGTTTAAAAAATCCTCTGCAGCCAAAAGTGTCCACCATGGCTTTATTGGAGGACTGTTGGAGCATACCTTAAGTATTGTGAAGCTGTGTGATTATTATTCATCCGCCTATCCTTTGCTGAATCGGGATTTGCTTCTTACGGCAGCTATGTGCCACGATATTGGGAAAACGAAGGAGCTTTCGGCTTTTCCCGAAAATGATTATACGGATGACGGTCAGCTTTTGGGACATATTATTATTGGCGTGGAAATGGTGGGAGAGCAGATCCGTAAGCTACCTGGCTTTCCTCCACTTCTGGCAGCAGAAATCAAGCACTGTATTCTGGCCCATCATGGAGAATATGAATATGGTTCTCCAAAAAAACCGGCTATTATGGAGGCTATGGCTCTTAACTTTGCGGATAATACAGATGCCAAGATGCAGACCTTTGCCGAGCTTTTACAGTCCACCAGGGAAACTGGCTGGCTGGGCTATAATCGATTGTTCGAGTCCAATCTGCGGGTAACGAAGGTGGATTGAGTAGAGATGATTTGCTAAAAAATCAGCGAGGAGATATATGGGATTTCAAAAAAATGATGTTTGTCAGGTAACAATTGAGGATATGGGGGAGAACGGAGAAGGCATTGGTAAGGTGGAGGGCTATACACTGTTTATCAAGGATGCAGTTATCGGTGATAGGGTGGAAGTCAAAATAATGAAGGCCAAGAAGCATTATGCTTATGCCAGACTGGAGAGGGTGATTGTACCTTCTCCTTTTCGCGTTATTCCCCGCTGCAGTCTCTATCGACAGTGCGGGGGATGCCAGCTTCAGGCATTATCCTATGAGAAACAGTTGGAATTTAAGCAAAACAAGGTAAAAAATAATCTAATTCGTATCGGGGGGGTTTCTCCTGAAATGGTGGAAGAAATTATGGAGCCTCCGGTTGGGATGGAGGAGCCCTTTCATTACCGGAATAAAGCCCAGTTTCCCTTTGGAAGGGATAAAGAAGGAAAAACGATTACCGGCTTTTATGCAGGACGAACCCACAGCATCATTGCCAATACGGATTGCGCTTTGGGTGTATCCGAAAATGAAATCATACTGAAGAAGGTTCTGGATTATATGAAGGATGCTGGGGTGACAGCCTATGAGGAAGAGAAACATCAGGGACTTCTTCGCCATGTATTGATTCGAAAGGGCTTTGCTTCCGGTCAGCTTATGGTCTGTCTGGTGATTAACGGAACTAATCTGCCCAGGGCGGGCAGGCTTATTGAAGCATTGACACAAATTCCCGGGATGACCGGAATCAGTATCAGCATAAACCGGGAGAAAACCAATGTAATCCTGGGTAAAGAAATCCGACTTTTATGGGGAAGGGAACAGATTGAGGATACCATAGGCGGACTGACCTTTAAGATTTCCCCATTGTCTTTTTATCAGGTGAATCCCGTACAGACGGAAAGAATCTATTCCAGAGCTCTGGAATATGCAGCGCTTACAGGAAGAGAAACGGTGTGGGATCTGTACTGCGGTATAGGAACCATTTCGCTTTTCTTAGCCCGTAGGGCAAAGCAGGTATATGGCGTGGAGATTATTTCCCAGGCTATCGAGGATGCTAGGGAAAATGCCCGTTGTAATAAAATTGGTAATGTAGAATTTTTTGTGGGCAGGGCAGAGGAGGTCTTGCCCGAGAAGGTTGAAAAGGAAGGTATCTACGGGGATGTAATTGTGGTTGACCCGCCCAGGAAGGGCTGCGATGAGGCTTGCCTTGCTACTATGGTGAAGATGCAGCCGAAGCGAATCGTCTATGTCAGCTGCGATTCTGCCACCCTGGCCAGAGATATGAAGTACCTGAGTGAGCAGGGCTATGAGCCAAAGAGGGTGGGGGTGTTTGATAATTTTCCGAATACGGTGCATGTGGAAAGTACCGTCCTGTTGCAAAGAAGAGGTGCTGACCCGGCACATTAAACAAAGGGTAAAACAAAAAATACAAAGGGAAGACATTAGAGTGCAATCATTTAGAAATGAGAGACACGATAATGTCTTTTTTGATGCATCAGTATGCAAATTGACTACCGGTGGAGGCACTTTGTATATACTGAACGCAACTTGTTACAGATAATGTACGACTTATTACAGTTATGGTGATTTGCAAGAAGATATTTGTTAGAGTCATTGCAAGGAGGGGAAAGGGAATGTTGTAATTAATCGCTGAAAAAGTTATACTTATCCCATTTGTATTTTTTTAAAAATTCAAAAAATACTACGGTTAATAGTATTCAGGAATCGGATGGGATAAGGGATGAAAAAGGTAAGAAAAATTGATGTGCCACAAAAGGATACTATCAGAAAATTGCGGGTGGCAGCATATTGCCGTGTCAGTACGAAATATGAGAGTCAGAAAAGCAGCATTGAGTTACAAAAAGAATATTATGAGAGTTATATTAAAGAACAGCCTAACTGGCTGTTTGCGGGTGTTTATGTAGATTATGGAAGCAGGGTCAGAATTGATAAGAGAGTAGCGTTTCAGAAAATGATACAAAAAGCAGTGAATGGTGAAATTGACTGTATCATTACCAAGTCCATCAGCAGATTTTCCGGAAATACGGTGGACATGCTGCAAACGATACGGCTGTTGAAAGAGAAGGGAGTAACGGTATGGTTTGAAAAAGAAAATATCAGAAGTACTGATGAGAACATGGAACTGGCAATAACAATACATATAATGCTTGCACAGGAGGAAATAAGAAATATGAGTGAAAACATTCAGTGGGGATTTAAACGAAGATTTGAACAGGGTGTTACATTGAATAATTATAAATACTTTTATGGATATGATGTGGTTGACGGCGAGCTTGTAGTAAATGAGCAGCAGGCAGAAGTTGTAAGGAACATTTTTGAATGGTATTTACAGGGAATGTCTTTGGGACAGATTAAACGCAGACTTGAGGAGGACCAGATTAAGACAGCATCAGGAAAAAGTGTATGGAGTAAGTCTGTGATACAGGAAATGCTCTGCAATGAAAAATACATGGGAGATTGCATGCTGCAAAAATATTTTACAGAGGATTTTTTGACAGGGAAGAAAGCAAGGAATATAGGCCAGAGAGATAGATATTATGTGCATGACAGCCACCAAAGAATCGTTTCGAAGGAAAAATTTCTGGAGGTGGCATGCGAAATGAATCGCAGGAAAAGCATGACGGTAGATGCAGACGGGAATATGGTCAAAAAGAATAGAAAATATAACCCACAGAATATCTTGGGAAATATTTTAGAATGCGAAGTATGTGGCGCAACTTTTCGGAGAAGAACGGAGAGAGGCAAGGTAGTATATCGGTGTGCTACAAGAATTGAAAAGGGGCGAGAGGCTTGTAAAGAGTCTCCTACTATTGAGGAAGAATGGATTAAAACAGGAATTGGAAGGAAGGTTTGTGGAGGGGAGTATGATGAAGAGGTTGTCAAGAAGAAGGTAGATAGAGTTTTGATTGGAAAGGATGGAGGATTAAAGATATTGTTCGGTTAAGGATAGTGGTCATTATCAGAGAGAATGACCACTAATTGACCAGTAAATGACCATTTGAGTTTGCTAATAAGTACAGCAAAAGCTTACAGCCTGTAGAGAATTTGAAATTTGTGCCTAAGGAATACAAGTACTAAAAGTTGGGAATAAAGATGGTAAAAGATTGGGAATAAACGTATCTAAGTAATAGTGACTAAGGTAATGATTAAGCTAGCAAAAGTGCAACGGACTGTTGCACTAAAGTCTTGAAGGAATTGGCCTGCAGGTTGCAAGTCAATTCATCAACATCTTGTTGACAATTTTGAATGTAACAAACAGATTTACACCAACCGTAGAAGAAATGAAATAATAATACTTTTCTATAAGTTAAAAGATTGTTTATACAGAACAATTGTTCTCAAGAGGGAGAGGGTGTATAATTAATTTATATAATAAAAGGTCATTAGGTAAGGGGAAAAATGATATATACATTAAATGCGAGAGATAATGTTAAATTGCAAATTTTTAAACAGGCACTTAAATTAGGTACAAAAGAGATATTAGAGTTAATAAATGAAGACTTTAAAGTCACAGAGAGTGTTCTTTCAAAGAAAGGGATTCTTTATAAAGATTTGAGAAATGTTTTGACGCCTCCACATAAATCTAATCGGCGGGAAATAGTACTTTGTTTCGATAGTGGAAGAATTGAGAATAGTTGGTATGGAAACTTGATTATGAAACAGATATTACCGAATATAAACAAAAAAAGAAATCATGCAATTTTTCAAGGTGATTTCTGTGTAACAGAAACAATAAATTCGTATGCATTTTCCTGTTTATATGAAAATATTTCATTGATTCGAACATTATTAACACCATGTTGTGCACAATATTTTTTAGTATATATTAATAATACTACAGATAAAGAAATTGAGACTTTGGTAGAATCTATGAAATCTTTTGAAGGATTCGTTGGATATGGAGATATGACATATGCAAATCCATTAAAGGATTTGATAGCATATTATTTAACACAATGTTGTCTTCAGGTTGGAAATAAAATATTATTATCACATGAGGATGATAGGAGTAATAATGAAAACATAAATTTAATTGGGTATGATTACGAAATGTATGGATTTACATATTTAAGTATTCAATCTTACTATTATGTATCTTATTTGGAATATAAAATTGAGAGTCGAATGGTAGATAAAGCAGACTTATTATTTTCATTAAATGCAATAAGTGATAAGCCAGAAAGTTATGAGAAGTACAATATTATTGTAGAACCCGAGAAATTTGAATATATAAAGAGTAAAAATCAAGCTTTGATAAAGGCAACAGAGATAGATAAAATGCAATTAAAAGAATTCGTATATTTTATTTCAAAGAAAATAGAATTGGGATATATATATAATTAACTCAACTTTCCCACCAGCAAAGCTGGCATAAATGCTTGATTTTTC
>JBJELS010000246.1:0-1634 GCA_051879275.1 Lachnospiraceae bacterium | reverse complement strand
ACGCTGCAAAAATGATATTCTGGAGGTACGCAAGCTTCTGGAACAGAAGAAGAGTCCCATTAAAATTATTGCCAAAATTGAAAATATGCAGGGTATTGAAAATCTGGATGAGATTCTGGAGGCGGCTGACGGTATTATGGTTGCCCGCGGAGATATGGGTGTGGAGGTTCCCATGGAGGATGTTCCGGTTATCCAGAAGAAGATGATCAAAAAGGCGGTATCCATGGGCAAGCATGTAATTACCGCAACCCAGATGCTGGAGTCCATGACCAAGAATCCCAGACCTACCAGAGCAGAGACGACGGATGTGGCCAATGCCATTTATGACGGTACAACGGCTATCATGCTGTCCGGGGAAACGGCCAGTGGAAAATATCCGGTGGAAACCCTAAAGACCATGTGTAAAATAGCCGAAAGAACGGAAAAGGATATTAATTATAATGAAAGAATGAGAAAATATACTCATCAGTCAGAGACGGATATTACTACGGCTATTTCTCATGCTACCTGTACTACAGCTGCAGACCTTAAGGCTACGGCAATTATCACCGTTACCATGTCCGGCTTTACTGCAAATATGGTATCCCGGTTTAAGCCGGAGTGCCCGATTATTGCCTGTAGCGTCAACCCCAGAGTCTGCCGCCAGAGCAGTCTGCTTTGGGGTGTAACTCCTCTTTTAATTGAGAAAAAGGATAATACGGACGATCTCTTTAAAGAAGCAATATGGGCCTCCCAGAAAGCCGGGCTGATTAAAAAGGGAGATACGGTAATCCTAACTGCCGGTGTACCCCTGGGAATTTCAGGGAAGACCAATATGATTCGTGTGATTGAAGTCTGAGATAAAATAAGCATTTAAATACCTGAGGTAAAAAAGGAGGTGGGAGTAAATGGATATTAAAGTAAACGGGCCCAGTCAGCTTCCGTCAGTGGAGCAGCCGACTCAGGCAGTACAGGGAGACGGGAGCTTCAAATTTACTCTTGCCAGCCACGTGGGTGAAGCTGAGCTGCAGGCCAGATTAAGCAGCCTCATGGAAGAAATTACCATGCAGGGTGACCGATTGGCTAAAAAGCGGGATATCCGGGATATGCGAAAATACAGAGGCTTAATCAAGGAGTTTATGAACGAAATCGTAAATCGCTCCCATGAATTTTCCCGGGAAAACTTTTTAGACAGAAGAGGAAGGCACCGGGTATACGGAATTATTCGTCTGGTGGATCAGACCCTGGACGAGCTGGCTCAGGAGCTGGTTAAGGATGAAAAGGATAATATAACGATTTTAAGTAAGATAGGGGAAATCAAAGGATTATTACTGGATATATTTACGTAAGAGATTTCCGTAAAGAAGAACGGAGGGGTAACATGGCAAAATTTATGGATATAATCGGGCAGGAAATGATTAAAGAGCATTTGCAGAATGCCATTTCCCAGGACAAGGTATCTCATGCCTATATCATTCATGGAGAACTGGGAGCCGGAAAGGAATTTATTGCCAATATCTTTGCCATGACTTTACAGTGTGAAGAAGGGGAGACAGAGCCCTGTGGACTATGCCGCTCCTGTAAACAGGCAGAGAGTCATAATCATCCGGATATTATCCGGGTAACTCATGAGAAGCCTAATTCCATCGGTGTAG
>JBJELS010000245.1:0-7445 GCA_051879275.1 Lachnospiraceae bacterium | reverse complement strand
ATTCATTTCTTTTCTCTCTGGGCTGCTACAGCGGGGAACCGATTACTGTAGTGTCGCGTTTGAAGAATGGATGTATTATTTCGGTTAAGGACGCAAGATATAATATCAATAATGATTTAGCAGAAGCTATTTCTATATAAAAGATAAATGGTGGTTTCAGGTCACCATTTTTTATGGCATAAGGTTAGTTGCTGCTAATATATGCTTTAAGATGCTAACGAAGATAAGCTGCTAAAAAGAAAAGGTAGGAGGAACTGTGATGAGAATCGCGTTGACAGGTAACCCCAACAGTGGAAAAACTACGATG
Source organism: Lachnospiraceae bacterium (assembly GCA_051879275.1). Classification (GTDB taxonomy): domain Bacteria; phylum Bacillota; class Clostridia; order Lachnospirales; family Lachnospiraceae; genus SFDP01. Next base: position 7,138 of record JBJELS010000245.1, on the reverse strand, counting down.
TATAATGCCCTTACAGGAAGAATGGAAAGGGTGGGAAACTGGGCCGGTGTTACCGTGGAAAAGAAAGAAAGCCCTATTAAGAAAACTTATTATGAAGGGGAAGAGGAACTGATTGCCGTAGATTTACCGGGAGCATACTCCATGTCTCCTTTTACTTCTGAGGAAAGTATTACCAGTGGTTACGTAAAGCATGAAAATCCAGATGTAATTATTAATATTGTGGATGCCACTAATTTAAGTCGAAGTCTGTTTTTTACCACACAGCTTTTGGAGCTGGGAATTCCCGTAGTAGTAGCCTTAAATAAGAGCGACATTAACGAGAAAAAGAATACTCAAATCCAGGTAGAGCTGCTGGCTGAAAAGCTGGCCTGTCCGGTAATTAAGACCACCTCTACAAGCGGTGATGGCCTGAAGGAAGTAGTGGAAAAAGCGGCCTCTTTAAAGGGGGCAGGCCAGAAGGCAACCTATATACAGGGAGAGATTGATCTGCAGGATAAGGCTGCGGTAGATGCAGCGGACAGAAAGCGTTTTGAATTTGTAAACGGAATTGTAAAAGAGGTGGAAAATCGTAAGATTCTGACCAAAGACAAAAACAGTCAGGATAAAATCGATGATATTTTGACCAACAAATTTATCGGTATTCCGGTATTTGCTCTTGTTATGTTCCTGGTGTTTTATATTTCCCAGTCCACGGTGGGCACATGGATTGCCGACTGGCTGGTAGGCTGGATTGAAGCCTTCCAGGAATGGGTTGCAGGAATGGTAGAGGGAGCCAATCCCTTCCTGCAGTCGCTTTTGGTTGACGGAATTATCGGTGGTGTAGGTGCGGTTATCGGCTTCCTGCCGCTGGTTATGGTCATGTATTTTTTGATTGCCCTGTTGGAGGACTGTGGATATATGGCCCGTGCAACAGTGGTTCTGGATCCTATTTTCAAGCGTGTGGGTCTTTCCGGAAAATCCGTTATTCCTATGGTTATCGGTACAGGCTGTGCCATCCCGGGGATTATGTCCTGCCGTACCATCCGCAATGAAAGGGAAAGACGGGCTACTGCCATGCTGACTCCTTTCATGCCCTGTGGTGCAAAGCTTCCGGTTATTGCTCTGTTTGTTGGTGCATTTTTCCCGGAAGCCTCCTGGTTGGGAACCTTAATGTACTTTGCCGGAATCCTGTTGATTTTAGGTGGAGCCTTGCTGGTAAATAAGATTGTGGGTTATAAATTCAGAAAATCCTTTTTTATCATTGAGCTTCCTGAATATAAGCTGCCCAGCCTGAAGAGAGCTACGATTTCCATGCTGTCCAGGGGTAAGGCCTATATTGTAAAAGCGGGTACCATTATTCTGGTATGTAATGCCATTGTCCAGATTATGCAGACCTTTAACTGGCAGCTTCAGCTGGTGGACGAGGGAATGGAGAGTACTTCCATCCTGGCAACGATTGCTTCTCCAGTAGCGGTTCTTCTGGTTCCCATTGTGGGGATTGCGGCATGGCAGCTGGCGGCAGCAGCCATTACCGGCTTTATTGCCAAGGAAAATGTAGTGGGTACTTTGGCAGTCTGCTATGGTCTCAGTGCCTTTATCGATACGGAGGAGCTGGCTTTGATCGGAAGCGGAAATGAAGTGGCGGTGGCTATGGGTCTGACACAGGTGGCCGCACTGGCTTACCTGATGTTTAATCTTTTCACACCTCCATGCTTTGCGGCATTGGGTGCTATGAACTCTGAAATGCAGGATAAGAAGTGGTTATGGGGAGGAATTGCCCTGCAGATTGCTACCGGTTATACCGTAGGATTTTTGGTATATCAGATTGGTACGCTGATAACTACAGGCACTTTGGGAGCCGGATTCCTTCCGGGATTGATTGCTGTAGCTGTATTTGTGGTTATAATTGCTGCTTTAATTAAGAAGAATAATGCAAGTATCAGTACAGAGTATAAGCTGACATAGGATAATGAATTAGGATTAGCCGCAGGCTTATACCGAAAGTGAAAGGAAATCAGATATGGCAAATATTATTTTAGCTGTGGTTCTGCTTCTCCTTGTGGGTGGGGCGGTGGCCTACATCATTAAAGAAAGAAAAAACGGTGTGAAGTGCATAGGCTGTCCATCCGGCTGTAATTGTGCCGGAAAGCATGAGGCCCATGGGGCAGAGTGCAGTGACTGTCATTGTGAAGCACACTGAATATGGATGAATAAGCAGGGCTGTTGCGTGCCGGCAACGGCTCTGTTTTTTGTATACTATTTTTGAAAAACGGAAAATGACTCATAAAATATATAATCAGTTGAAAAAACCTGTTGACAAAAAAGAAGAAAGGAGCTATACTATAATCAACATATGAATAAATGTTCATATGAACATAAGAAAAGAGGAGGAGAGATGAAGCGTAATATTGCAGATGAACATGCAGCTGTATGTCAGGCCAGCCATCACCATGATGCTTTAGTGAGCAGGATTGCTGATAAAATGCCGCCGGAGGAGGATTTATACGATCTGGCAGATTTTTTTAAGGTATTTGCAGATACTACCAGAATCAAAATCTTATATGTACTGTTGGTTCAGGAAATGTGTGTCTGCGATATTGCAGATACTTTAAAAATGACCCAGTCTGCCATTTCTCATCAGCTGAGAATCCTGAAGCAGATGGATTTGGTTAAGTATCGCAGGGAAGGGAAGACAGTATTTTATTCTCTTGCGGATGACCATATTGTCAGTATTTTAAGTCAGGGACTGGATCATATTAATGAATAAGAAAATAATAGGAGATTGCCTGCTTTAAGGCAGAAAGGATGGAAAAATGAAGAAAACATATATCTTAGAGGATTTGGACTGCGCACATTGTGCAGCATTGATTGAAGAGGCGGTAGGAAAGCTGGAAGGAGTTTCCGAAAGCAGAGTAACCCTTCTTACGCAGAAGTTAGTGGTGGATTTGGAAGAAGGGAAGGAAGCAGGCTTACTTAAGGAAATTAAAAAAATTGTCAAAAAATATGAACCGGATGTGGAAGTGAGAGAGAAATAATCTCACGGATGGAAAGCAGGCTGATTAGAGATGAATAAAAAACTGAAAAGAAGGCTAAGAAGGATTTTGATTGGAGCGGCAGTATTTATTGCGGCAATTCTGACAGAGAATTTCTTTCCTGAGCTGGGTGTATGGCTTCTTCTTCCTTACCTGGCTGCTTATGGGATTATCGGTGGGGATGTGGTAAAAAAGGCCATAGTCAATATTAGCAGAGGACAGATTTTTGATGAGAATTTTTTGATGCTGATTGCAACGGTAGGAGCTTTTTTTGTAGGGGAGTATCCGGAAGCAGCAGCAGTAATGCTGTTTTATCAGATAGGAGAATGGTTCCAGTCCTATGCAGTAAATCACTCCAGAAAGTCAATTAAGGAATTGATGGATATCCGCCCCGATTACGCCAATGTTATTCGTGATGGAGAGGAAGTTCTCACGGATCCGGAGGAAGTGAAGACAGGAGAGCTTATTCGGATCAAACCGGGAGAAAAAGTTCCGCTGGATGGAATCGTTGTGAAAGGCAGCGGCAGTCTGGATACTATGGCATTGACCGGTGAAAGTATTCCCAGGGATGTAGAATGTGGAGATGAGATTATCAGCGGCTGTATCAATTTAAACAGTGTATTGGAGGTTGAGGTAACGAAAGAATTTTTACAGTCAACGGTGGCCAGGATTCTGGAGCTTGTGGAGAATGCATCTTCCCAGAAGGCCGTTACGGAGCAGTTTATTACCCGGTTTGCCCGCTACTATACGCCTATTGTGGTTGTTTTAGCAGCCATATTGGCTATTTTGCCTCCGATTTTTACCGGGGATTTCGCTTCCTGGCTTTATCGGGCACTGACCTTCTTGGTTATCTCCTGTCCCTGTGCGCTGGTAATCAGTATCCCTTTAAGCTTTTTTGGAGGACTGGGAGGAGCCGGTAAGGCAGGTATTCTGATTAAAGGAAGTAATTATCTGGAGATTTTGGCTCAGGCAGAGATTGCAGTAATGGATAAGACCGGGACACTGACCAGAGGAAGCTTTACGGTAAGTGAGATTCATCCGGTGGAGGAAAAAGTAAGTAAGGATGAGCTTTTACAGCTGACTGCACTGGCAGAAAGCTATTCCAGGCATCCCATTTCACTTTCTATTAAGGAGGCATGTAAAAATCCTATTTCTGCAGAGGAAATCATTGAGGCCGGAGAGAGAGCCGGCTATGGAGTAATAACTACACTGAAAAATCAGCAGCTGTATGCAGGTAATGAAAAGCTGATGAAGGAGTTGGAAATTTCCGTGCCAAAGTCGGACAAACCGGGAACAGTTTGTCATGTGGCCCGTAAAGTAGGAGAGACGGTGGACTATCTGGGATACCTGGTGATTGAAGATGAAATAAAGGAAGATGCCTGCCAATGTATTCAGAAGCTGTATCAATCCGGAGTCAAGCGTATTGTGATGCTGACAGGAGACAGGGAAATTACGGCAAAGGCAGTGGCCTCGGCTATTGGGATTAAAGAAGTAAAAGCAAATTTACTGCCTGCAGATAAGGTGGAGGCCGTAGAGCAGCTAATGAAGGAAAAATCCAAAAGGGGAAAACTGATTTTTGTAGGAGATGGAATTAATGATACTCCCGTTCTGGCCCGTGCAGATATAGGTATTGCCATGGGAGGACTGGGGGCAGATGCAGCCATTGAAGCAGCGGATGTGGTGATTATGAATGACCAGCCCTCCAAAATTGCGACGGCTATGGCGATTAGTCGGAAAACGCTGCTGATTGTGAAAGAAAATATTGCTTTCGCACTGGGAATAAAGGCTCTTGTGCTTTTGTTGGCAGCTTTAGGAATGGCATCCATGTGGGCAGCCGTTTTTGCCGATGTGGGAGTAGCCTTTTTAGCAATCTTAAATGCTATGCGGGCAATGCGGGTAAAGAGTTAAAAAAAGGCAGATGCAAAAAAGAGAGGCATCTGCCTTTTATGTAGAATCAGGGGGTATATTTATGAACGTAAGCTTTGATGGCCTGGAAGCTGGTTTGACTGATTACATGTTCAATTTTGCAGGCATCCTCAGAAGCAATTGATTCCTCTACTCCCAGAGCCTGAAGCCAGTTGGTAAGAAACTCATGCTTTTCATATACGGACTCGGCAATGGCTCTTCCGGATTCTGTGAGATAAATAAATCCGGCATCCGTTACTGTAATATGTTCCTTTTGGCGTAAATTCTTCATGGCAATGCTGACACTGGGTTTTTTAAAACCAAGCTCATTGGCAATATCTACAGAACGAACTACGGGCAGCTTCTTACTCAGCATAAGAATGGTTTCCAGATAGTTTTCAGCAGATTCATTTATGGAAAGGATACGATGATTTGTTTCACTCATTTTATTCTAAGACCACTCTTTCAAAGTGGGTCATTCCTCCTTGCTTCGGATTTTTATTTTTTCCTATTGTAACATGGATTTCCTTTTTTTACAATTCGGAAACGAAACTGCCAATCTAAAAAAAATTAAAAAAAGTATTGACAGCTAATAAATGTTAGTATATACTAACATCATAACAGTTAGCAATAGCTAACAGATGTTAGCATTTAACTATCTTCCTTATAGTATACCGAAAGAAAGCTTCTTTCGGAAATTACGTTTATGGTTGGGAGCCCATTACGGAGCAAGTGTTAATGAGCCTGTCTGGTAAAATCCTTCATTCCTATAATCAAGAACCGGCACAAGACACTGGGGTTCCCCAATTGGCTTCCATTCCATAAATCGTTAATTAAGCCCATAATACATACATACCATACATACCTAAGAAAGCCCTTGCCGTCAGCAGGGGTTTTCTTTGCATAATGAGTAGATTTATCATATAATTTGCATATAATAAAGAAAAAATGAGGTGATAACAGGATGAATGCAAGTATAGTACAAGGAGTTATCCTCCCCTTTTTGGGTACCTCTTTAGGAGCGGGCTGTGTGCTTTTTTTACGGGGAGAAATGAACAGAAATCTACAGCGGGCCATGACCGGCTTTGCCGCAGGCGTTATGGTGGCTGCCAGTGTATGGAGTCTTTTGATTCCCTCCATGAGTCATGCAGAAGGAATGGGAAAGCTGGCTTTTATTCCGGCGGTAGTAGGATTTTTACTGGGTATGGGATTTTTATTGTTATTGGATACTATAACGCCCCATATGCACATTAATCAGAAGACGGCAGAGGGGCCGAAAAGTACTCTGTCAAAGACCGCCATGCTTCTGTTGGCAGTAACCTTACATAATGTACCGGAAGGAATGGCAGTAGGAGTAGTTTATGCCGGCTGGATAACGGGAGAAGTGGAGATTAGTGCCATGTCTGCACTGGCACTGGCAGTGGGAATTGCTCTGCAGAATTTCCCGGAGGGAGCAATTATTTCCATGCCTCTTGCAGGGAGGGGAATGAAAAAGGGAAAGGCCTTTGGACTAGGGGTGATTTCCGGTATTGTGGAGCCCATTGCAGCAGTGATTACTATTTTGCTGTCTTCCTATATTATTCCCATCTTACCCTATCTTCTCAGCTTTGCCGCAGGGGCTATGTTCTATGTGGTGGTGGAGGAGCTTATTCCTGAGATGTCAGAAGGAGAACACTCCAATCTGGGAACCATTGTTTTTGCCATTGGCTTTAGTCTGATGATGGTTTTGGACGTGGTGCTGGGATAAGCTGTAAAAATAGGTACTGCCCTATTCCGCCGACCTTGCTCGTGAAGAAGAATGCATTAGTAAGAAAAAATCCGCCTATCGAGTTTACCCGATAGGCGGATTTTTTAACTTGAAGTAAAAACTACTTCTTTCCCCCACTCTTAATTGCAGCCTGCGCAGCAGCCAGACGGGCAATAGGTACACGGAAGGGTGAGCAGGAAACATAGTCAAGTCCTACATTGTGGCAGAATTCAACACTGGTAGGGTCTCCGCCGTGTTCACCGCAGATACCCAGACCCAGGGAAGGATTAACTTTGCGCCCATCCTCAGAGGCAAGCTTAATCAGTCTTCCTACACCGTTATGATCCAAATGAGCGAAGGGATCACTTTCATAAATCTTCTGCTCATAGTAGTAGTTCAGGAATTTTCCTGCATCATCACGGCTGAAGCCGAAGGTCATCTGGGTCAGGTCATTGGTACCGAAGCTGAAGAAGTC
>JBJELS010000244.1:0-7446 GCA_051879275.1 Lachnospiraceae bacterium | reverse complement strand
TCACCTTTCTCCCCCAAGGCTTTATCCCGGGAATCCTTATTTCCTTAATCAGCCTGTGTCTGTTTATTCTTATACAAATTTACAGTTCCAGACTTCTACACCGCTGTCCTGGAAAATGCCGTACAGACGCTCGCGCAGCTGCTCCCTGGAAACGCCTTTTTTCAAAATCACCTGCAAAAAACCGCCCCCACCGGCGCCGGCAATGAATTTTCCATCAATTAAATCCTCACAGGCAAGAAAAATCTGCTGAATACAGGTATTGGTAGAGCCTTTATCCAATTGGATAGACAGCTCCCAATGCCGGTTAAGCAGTTTTGCAAATTCATCAATATTTCCCTGTTCCAGCTCAAACTGCATTAGTACCGCTGTCTTCTTCATTTCCCGTAAGGCTTCAAGAGACTGAGTTCGATTTCCGATATAACCGCCTACTACTTCTCTCAACAGATTCCGTGCCAGACGACGCTGGCCCGTATAAATAAGAGCAAAACGCTCCTGCAATTCTTCTCTTACCGATGGTTGGAGTACCACCGGAGTAACCTGAATCTTCTGCCGTATTCCCGGCCTGGTGGTAATCATCTTAATTCCCGGTGTAAGGCCACCCACCTGATCCTGCCAGCCTCCTCCTGTACTCATCAGCTGTTCCATACACAGCACCACATCATAAAGCATGGCATCTTCTGCTTCTTCTCCCAGAAATTCAAAAATTCCCTTTGCACAGGCACCGGCTAAAATACTGCTGGTTCCAAGACCAGAGCCTTTTGGTACATTAATTACCTGAGTAGACAGGTATATCCCTCCCCCCAGTGTCTGAAGTACCTCACGAAGACTGCGCTCATCTCCTTTGCGTAAAATTCCGCAGGCAATCAAGGCCGCCTTGTGAAGTGCAAATTTATCATAGGGATTCTCGCAGTCATTTACCTCTTCCATTCGAGTAAAGACTCCATGAGCCCCAATATCCAGGCTTTCCAACTCCAAAACAGGTTCAGTCAATTTCCGAAGAGAAACTCGAATAGGCAGCTGGTCATCCAGCAAGATAGCTGCATTTAACACAATCCCTCCCATTTCCTGACAGTGAGGCGGTGTATCCGTCCATCCACCTCCCCAGTTTACCCTTACGGGAAGAGCAATATTTACTTCCTCCTTTACAATATGCCGCCCCTTATTCTCCCACTCACTAATTCGTTCTTCCACATCCTTTTGGATTTCTTCCTGAATGGCCTGGAAGCAAAGCTGCATATAGTTTTCCTCATCCGTATCTTCAAAATCTCCTGCCTGTACTTTTGCCGCTCTGGCCATTCCATACCAGATACGTATTTTTTCAGAAAAATCAGCTCCCTGAACTCTTTCCTTCAGCAGCTTTTGCTCACTTTTTCGCATATTTTGGCCAAAGGCCTCCAGGGCCTCCTGAACCGGTACTCTATCTAACATATTCTGAATAAAGGTAGCTACCCGGATTTTATCCTCAAGATTTTCTCTCCAGGGAATTATGGCACTTCCGTCAGCTTTGTTAAAGCTTCCATAAAGACTCATTCTTTCTGCATTTTTCCATGCTTCAACTTCTCGGATAAAGGAATCATCCTGCTGGCGGGAGGTTTGTTTTGACATAATTGTCATTTTAATGAGTGTATCTGCATAGACCATTCCTTCCTCAATTGTGGAAACCACCGGATACAGCTTAGCCGTCCAAAGAGAATGATCCTCTCCCTCCCATAAATCCTCAGTCTCAAGTCCATATTCTTTCATCAGCTTATCCAGGGAGACATTCATAAAGGCTCCCCCTTTTTCCAATGTCTCCTTTGGATTATCCTCTATCCCGTAAACCCGTACCACAAAACATCCGTTTGTCAGCTTCAAGCCATGATATACCGTATTGGCTTCAAGCCGCCATCCGCCGGGCACATTAAGACCTGAAACAATAGCGCCTTCACCTATATTGACTCCTTGAGCCAATAGACTGTTCTCTACATAGGCATTACCGTCTATTGATACCTCGTTCTCGGCAAAAACATTATGGAGCGCATAGTTCCTTCTATCCAAAATCCCGGTTTCTTCTCCCCTATAATTGGAGGAAACCACATGCCGCCAGCCCAGAAAGGTATAATCATCTACCGTTTCGGTAACCAGATGGCGTAGTTCTTTTGTTGTGCCAAAATGAATAAATTCCGCCGGTGAAAGTCGGATTAATTTCAGGCAGTATCCTCTTAATACCTCCCAGATTTTCTTCCTGCAGTAGGATAATTCCTCACAAAACTCCCCCTCGGGTGCCTCCTTTTCATAGTCCTCCATAGTGGAATCTGTTGCCAGAGGATAAAGAAAGTCTCCATAAAAGCTGATTCTTGCCTTTTCATTGACAAAGATATTGAATTTTTCTTCATCAATTCGGTTATCTGTACTGATTAGCGAATAGAGGGAGGCCAGCATACTTTTATCCATAAGGATTGCTCCGGTATCCAAATCCACTTTATTTTGACGATTAACCGCACCCAGCCCTTTTAAGGTTTCCACTGACTGCTTATGGAGAAATTTCTGTACATTATCCGAAGCATCTCCAAGAAACACTCCATGATTCTTTCCGGTATTTACCTCCTCCTTAATGGAAATTGCTGCTGCCCCATTAATCTGCGTATCAATTTGAAGTGCATTAAACAAAAGGAGTACATCGCCTGACATCACCAGCATGCCATCCTGCATTCTCCCCGGAATCAGAGCTGCTGCAATCATAAATTCATCAAACAGGGTAGAAGGTCTTCCGTCCGGCAGCACTCTGGGTACCGGAGAAAACAGCTTTCCACAGGCCGAGTATTGAGGGATCCTTTTACTGTCACCACCTGAATGGATAACCAGAATCCGCAGACCCGAAAAGAAATTTTCCTGCTTACGCTGTTCCCGTTGGGCAATCGCTTTAAGAACATTCAAGGTGGCTCCTCCGGAGCCCACCCGCTTTCCCTGAGGATCAGGGAGTACCAGAAAAACTGTACGGGAAGGAAGCTTTTTCATCTCCTTTCTATACTGAATTTCTCTTTGATAAACAGCTGCCTGTTCCTCATTGGAGGCAGTCAGGATCACATAGTCCCATAAAATGGAACGGCTGTTTTTTAACTGTCTCAAATATTCCTCCCAGGCATCCTCACAGGATTGCTGTAAAAAAAGATGCCTAAGCTGACTGTTCGTATACGCTTGATTCATGTTCATCCACCTTCTGCCAAAAGGGCTGTCTTATTTTGCACCGTTGCCGACAATCACTGCAAGCAAGGTTTTTAACAGGATTTTAATGTCCAAACCAATAGACCACTGTTCAATGTATTCCACATCCAAACGGACAATTTCTTCAAAATCCGTAATATCACTTCTTCCGCTCACCTGCCACATTCCCGTTAGTCCCGGTCTGAAGCTGAGTCTCTTCTTATGGTAGGGACTGTACCTGGCAAATTCATCCAGTGTGGGAGGTCTTGTTCCCACTAAACTCATATCTCCCTTTAAAATATTGATAAATTGAGGAAATTCATCCAGGCTGGTTTTTCTCATAAAAGCACCTACCTTTGTAATCCTGGGATCATTCTCCATCTTAAACATTAATCCCTGCATCTCATTTTTTGCCATCAGCTCCTTCTTTCTTTCCTCTGCATCCGCATACATAGAGCGAAACTTGTACATATGAAATACTCTTCCATTTCTGCCTACTCTTTTCTGAGAAAAGAAAACCGGACCGGCAGACTCCAGCTTAATCAACGGTGCAAAAATCAGGGTAATCAGACCCAGGATAACGCATCCTGCCAAAGCTCCTACAATATCCATCAGCCGTTTTAGTACGAGCTGCCCCGGTGCTCCAATACGATTAGCATAGGTAACCATATAAAATGGGCCAATCTGGGATAGGAACTTCTGCCCTGCTCCCCGGAGTGCCGGAACCGGAATCTGATAGTGGATACTGATTCCCATTTCCGATAGAATATTCATACTCTGTAAGATATCCGGATGTCGATTTGGGTTGACCGCAATAAAGACCTCGTCTAAAGAAGCACTTTGACAATAGCCAATCAGCCCCTCCGGCTTTACCGCTACTCGCGTACCATTTACACTGGTGCATTGAGGATCATCGATTACCACGATTCCCTCCAGATCATAGAGAAATCCTCCCGTTTTTTTTACCTCTTCAAGCAATTTCTCCGAATGCTCCCTGTCTGCCACCAAAAGAATCTTCCTTGCTTGTCCCATTCTCCAATAGAGAGAGGGCAGGCAGCGTTTAAATGCACGATGAGCAATGAACATAAATACGCAGTCCAGGGTTAGAAAATATATCCACACCAATCGTGAATAGGCTTCTACCCGGTTAAGGAAATAGAGAAACACAATTGCTCCGCCAAATAAAAAAGCATTTCCCGCCACAATATAAATCATATCCCGCAACGGCCCCCGGTGAAACATATCCCTATATAGATTCTGGTACATATTCAATATCAAAAAAGCGACCAAACAGGCTCCCAGCATCAGCCCAAAGTCCATACGTTCATTATCACTGGTAAATACCCTTCCATTTCTAAGGAAGTTAGCCACCATAAGGCTGATTACAATAGAAAGGCAATCCAGAGCCATAATCACCAGGTTGGATAAGTTGGATTTACGTTGATACATACTTTATCTTAGCTCCTGTTCAGTGCATTTTAAGGCTTCTTCTACCACCTGATGCATGTCAAAGTAACGATACATCCCCAGCCTTCCACCGAATATCACTTTTTCTTCCTGTTCTGCCTTCCTTCTGTACCGTGCATATATTTCATTATTTTTCTCATCATTCATGGGATAGTAGGGTTCCTCCCCTCTATGCCACAGCTTGGGGTATTCTCTGGTGATAACCGTTTTGGGATTCTCGATACTACTCTGGCATTGAAACTCAAAATGCTTATGTTCTATAATCCGGGTGTAAGGAATCTCGTATTCCGTATAATTTACTACTGCATTTCCCTGATAATTCTCTTCTTCCCTGATTTCAGTTTCAAAGTGAAGACTTCGATATTCCAGCTCTCCATAGCAATAATCGTAATATTGATCAATCATTCCGGTATAAATAATCTTCTCCGCCATACCTTCAAAGGCTTCTCTTAGGGCAAGAAAATCCGTATTCAGCCTGATTTCAATCCCCTGAAGCATATTTTCTATAAGGGCCGTATAACCACCTACAGGAATTCCCTGATAGGCATCATTAAAATAATTATTATCATATACAAAGCGAACCGGAAGCCTTTTGATAATAAAGGCCGGAAGCTCCTCCGCTTTTCTTCCCCACTGCTTCTCAGTATAGCCCTTTACCAGCTTTTCATAAATATCTTTTCCAACCAGACTGACGGCCTGCTCCTCCAGATTCTTGGGTTCGCTGATTCCGGCCTCCTGAATCTGTTCTTTAATTTTGGCTTTGGCCTCTTCCGGTGTTTTTACTCCCCACATCTGAAAAAAGGTATTCATGTTAAAGGGCAGATTATACAGCTCGTCTTTATAACGGGCCACAGGAGAATTGGTGTAGCGATTAAACTCTGCAAACTGATTGACATACTCCCATACCCTCCTATTTGAAGTATGGAAGATATGGGCTCCATACTGGTGAACCTGAATGCCTTCTACCTCTCTGGTATAGATATTCCCTCCTATATGATTACGTTTATCAATCACCAGCACCTTTTTCCCTTTTTTCTTTGCTTCATGAGCAAAGACTGCACCAAAAAGCCCCGCCCCTACAACCAGATAATCAAACTGCATATGCTTATTCCTTTCCGCTTACCTGTTTCTTTCGTTTCTATCCTGTTTAATGCCTTTCTCATAAGACTATTATTTTTATTATAGCAAATATTTCAGGATATAGCCATAGGAACAGCACTGGAATCTTCCTGTAGGGATTTTCTTAATAATAAAATATTCTCCTTGACACACCAAGTGTGTCAAGAAGAATATTCAAGCTACATTATTGATTAGATTCAGATAAAACCGGGGCTATTTCTCCTCTTTATTTCCATTTTTTTTAGATACCAGGTGGGAATAAATGCCTACACCAAAAATAGCAAGTACCAGAAGAACTATAATCACTCCCCAGATTTTACTTTGTTTTGACTCAGCGTTCTTCTTTTCCACTTCCTCCATCATCAACCGTCCCTGATACTCTTCTGCCGCAAGCTCCTCATCTATCGCTTCTACATCAATCACCTTGTCTACTGTATCCGCTCTTCTCACATAGCCTATCTCACCTTTATAGACTATGCTGTACCATTCTTCATCAATTTCCTCTACTACCAGAATATCCGAACCCGCATTAAAAGTAGTCAGTGCCCCAGCGGCATCATCAGGCTCCAGCTTTGCCTCTGTGGTAACCTCGGCAGTCACCATTTTTAAAATCGTAACGGAATCTCCTGCCGCTGCATTGGCTTTCTGTACAACTCCCATTCCTAATAAGATCGTCATGCACAACATGACTAATACCTGTTTTGAAAATCTTCTCATTTTCCTTCTTCCCTTCTGTTCTTTATTCTACTTAATCTTTATCTGTAAGCCAGGTTAAAATAGCTTTTGCAAGTGCTTTTTCATCACCCATCTCAACAAAGATAATCTTTTCGTCCCGGGCAAACAATTCCCGGTTTGCTGAATTATTTCCCAGAATCATTTCCTTGTCCATCGCTTGATAAATAAAGGCCTTACCCGGTATTGTCCTTGATGCCTTCTCTACCTCTTTATTAAAATGGCCTGCCAAGCACAAATCTGACCAGCTAATATAATGAGCCAGTTTTTCTTGCGAAAGCCAATCAATATATTCAATATTCTCAGACATCGGTCTGGTATTTCTCAAGGAGTCCTTTAGTGGACCAATAAAGAAAAAAAACAATTGCTCGTAAGTCTTCAGCAAATCAATTGCCTTTAGAACAATCTCTACCCCCTGCAGGGGTAAAACACTGCCAAAATACAGGATAACATACTTATTTTTTAAGTATTCCGGTCTTTCTTCCAGTCTTGGGTAAAAAATTGACGTATCTGCCTGTAAATACAGAGTGAAAAGCTTCTTAGAAGAAACTTGAAATTCTCTGACAAAATACTCCCCATGTGCATTTGTATCACATATTACATAATCCGCTCGATTCAGTGTTGCTTTATCTAAAGCATAGAGGCATTTCCCCATCAGGCTGTCCGCTCTGAGCACCTTTCGATCATAACACAGTGTATCATATAAAGAAATAAAAAAATCAATAATAATTGTTTTCTTTTTAAATTTCCAAAAAAGAGGGAATATTAATTGGGGAGCAAAGCCTATCCACACCAGATCAAATCGGGATACTCTCATAAAAAGCAATTTACAATATACCCGTAAAAGACGTCTAAAATAGCTTTTGCCGTGAGAACCTATAACAATATACTCAGAGGCATTTTCCTGTATTAGGTTGATTTCCTGTGCATTCCGAATATAATCCA
>JBJELS010000243.1:0-7468 GCA_051879275.1 Lachnospiraceae bacterium | reverse complement strand
AAGGAAGAAACGGATATTGGAGTGGGCTGCTCAGCGGCCTGCTTCTTGCTGTTTTATTGTTGGGCTGTGCCTATGTGGGACGGCAGATATACAGAATTTATGAAGCAAGGCAGATTGCCAATGGCAAGGAACAATCAGAGCTTTTAAGCAGCTATACTACGGCTAAAATTGAAGTCATACAGGAAACCATTGAGCAGTATTATCTGTCTGAAACAGAGCTTTCAGCTCTGGAAGATGGTCTATATTCCGGAATGGTGGATGCCCTGGGTGATCCCTATTCTGTATATTATTCTGCCGATGAATTGAAAGAGATCCAACAGAAGACGGAAGGAATTTATTATGGAATCGGCGCTTATATTTCCAAAGGAGCAACGGATGATTTTTGTACCATCAGTGGTGTAATCAGAAATACCCCTGCCGAGGAAGCCGATTTGCGGGCCGGAGATATTATCTATGAGGTAGATGGAATTTCGGCCCAGGGAATGGAAACCACGGAAGTGGTAGCACTGATTAAGGGAGAAGAGGGAACCAGCGTAACCCTGACCCTGATTCGAGAGGGAGAAACGGACTATCTTCACGTTCCTGTGGAAAGAAGGAAAATCGAAAGCCCCACAGTGGAATGGGAGATGCTGGAAAATAATATTGGCTATATTTTGATTACGGAATTTGATGATGTCACCACTGATCAGTTTGCAGAAGCTTTGGCAGAGTGCAGAGGCAATGGGATGACAGGGCTGATTTTGGATTTGAGAAGTAATCCCGGCGGAAATCTGTCTACAGTATGTGAAATTGCCCGTATGCTTTTGCCCAAGGGATTGATTGTGTACACAGAGGATAAGAACGGCAATCGTGACGAAT
Organism: Lachnospiraceae bacterium; assembly: GCA_051879275.1. GTDB lineage: Bacteria > Bacillota > Clostridia > Lachnospirales > Lachnospiraceae > SFDP01. Next base: position 6,610 of record JBJELS010000243.1, on the reverse strand, counting down.
ATAGCTGTGACGGAACTCATCAGATTGATATACCGCTGGTGGTTCTGGTAAATGGCTACAGTGCCAGTGCTTCTGAGATTTTGGCAGGAGCAATTAAGGACTATGGTGTGGGAACAATAATGGGAACTACCACCTTTGGTAAAGGAATTGTCCAGAGAATTATCTCTCTTTCCGACGGTTCGGCAGTAAAGCTGACCGTAAGCAAATATTATACACCTAATGGGAATGATATTCATGAGAAGGGAATTGAACCGGATATTGAAGTAGAATTTGATGGAGAAACCTATTATACAGACGGTGTGGATAATCAGCTTGAAGCCGCATTGGAATATTTTTTAAAATGATTATTGACATATGTTAAAAATGGAGTTATGATAGGTACGTAAGGAAATCATATTGATATTCATTCCTCTAACAAATAAATGACTTTTATTATAAAAATGGCTGTTGTGTAGGCAACAGCTATTTTTTATTTTTGCCTGTTGGTATTCTATTTAGGTGATAAGGTCACAGAAAGAGGGAAAAGATATGACTATACTGAGCTTGATTATCAAAAACGATTAAGGAGGATATGAATATATGGCAGCAAAGGCATTAACGACGGAGGAGTTTAATCAGATTGTTTTACAGGATAAACGGCTTACGGTGGTAGATTACTGGGCACCCTGGTGCGTATACTGCCGCAGAATTGAGCCCGCCTATGAAAAAATCGGAAGTGAGTACGGAGAGAAGCTGGTGGTGGCGAAGGTGAATATCGATGAGGAGCCGTCTCTGGCAGAGAAGTATCAGATAGAGGTAATCCCCACGCTGATGGTTTTTAAGGACGGTGAACCTGTGGGACATATTATTGCTCCCGATTCCAAGGCAAAAATAGAAAGCTTTATTAATGAACATCTGAATTAAGGAGAGGAAACTATGGAACAGATTTATGATGTGGTCATTATCGGCGGCGGCCCGGCAGGCTATACAGCTGCATTGTATTGTGCAAGAGCCGGTCTGGATACCGTGATTTTGGAAAAGCTGTCTGCGGGAGGGCAGATGGCTACAACGGCACAGATTGATAACTATCCCGGATTTGAAGAGGGGATAGATGGCTTTGAGCTGGCACAGAAGATGCAGCAGCAAGCAGAACGGTTCGGAGCAAAATCTGAGCTTTCAGAGGTACAGTCGGTACAGCTGAAAGGGGAAATAAAGGAAATTATTACGGATAGCGGCAGAATTAAGGGAAAGACGGTAATCATTGCCACAGGGGCAAATCCCCGGAAGATGGGAATTGACAAGGAGGATGCTCTGGTCGGCCGGGGAGTTGGTTATTGTGCCCATTGTGACGGGATGTTTTATCGGGGCAAAACGGTAGCGGTTGTAGGCGGAGGAAATACTGCGGCAGCAGATGCCATGCTGCTTTCCCGTATCTGTGAAACCGTACATCTAATTCACCGAAGAGACACCCTGAGAGCTACTAAAATCTATCACGAGCCTTTGATGCAGACCGATAATGTAATCTTTCATTGGAACAGTAAGGTGGTGGATTTGACAGAGGACGGAAAGGTTAGCGGTATTGTTCTGGAAAATATAAAAACGGGAGAGCGGGAAACGGTTGCTGTTGACGGTGTATTCGTCAGTATAGGAAGGCAGCCGGCAACGGAGCTGTTTGAGGGACAGCTGGATTTGGATGAAGCCGGATATATTGTAGCAGATGAAACCACAAAAACATCTGTAGCGGGAGTGTTTGCTGTAGGAGATGTGAGACAGAAAGCTTTGCGCCAGGTGGTGACTGCCGTTGCAGACGGCGCCGTGGCTGCTCATTATGCAGATGAGTATCTGGCAGAACAAAAGTAAGAAAATTGGATAAAAGAAGAAAGTACCCGCTTTTGGAAAGGCAGGTACTTTTTTATGGTCCTTAGGATTGATTGCTTTCTTTTTTATAGTGTATTTCCAGAAAATGCTGGTAGTCTCGTTGGTATAGTCTGACCAGTTCCTTACTGTATCCGATGACTGCCCAGGGCATAGTCTGGTGAATATATTCTAGAATTTCCTCCGCCACCCCTTCGTTGGAGATATTAAAATGGTAACTTTTTTTATCATAAGTGTAAAGGAAAATCTTGCGTGTAGTTGTCTTAAAAAAAATCTTGTGGCGATGTGCAGTGGTCTGCTGATAAGCCCAAACGAGCTGCTTATTCAGAATTGCGTGGGGCTTTCCTCCGGTCATAAAAAAGGTTAGATTTTCACCAATACGAACCTCATTATATGCATACAGAATCTTAGCCGATTCATATTCATATTCGGCATCACCTTCGCTGAATCCGGCAGCATCAAGTTCATTTTTGATTGCTTTAAGCAGTCCTCCGCTAAGAGCATAAATCAAGAAGAACAGTCCGGCAAATATAGCAGTAATTCCTATCGGGATGCCAAATAGTGCATCCGTATCATCCAGAAATCCCCACGTACTGATATAATAGGGTAAAAGATAATTTTCCAGTTCATCTGATGTAAATCCTGACTCTAGAAAAAAATCCTCAAAATAGCTGTACTCTTCATAAGACATCCTATTAATGACACCGAAATATTCAATGGGCTCAGAATATCCATAATCGTAGGTATCATCGGTCATTTTATCCATTTTTTCTTCATAGAAAACAGGAACCTTAATTGCCATAAATCGAAAATCAGGTGCATTCAGAGCCCCGATCTGGATAATATAGTACAGACTGGTAGTATGACGTATTTGGCTAATGGTGTATTCTTCATATTCCTCCATAAAGGCACCGTAGTTGGCATTGATAGAGGCGTTTACGACCATGTCCGCATAAATCTCTTCCGGCTGCAGAGTCTCAAATTTTACAGGCTCTTTTAAAAGCAATCGGACATCAAAATATTCTGTAATTAAAACGATTCCAAAGAACCAGAAGATAATTACCAGGATCAGTGACCTGGCTATAGTTTTTATCTTTAGTTTACTAAACATGTTTCCCCATTTCATAAGTATGATATTAGCTGTAAACAGTAAATATACTAAATTTATTATAGTGCATTTTGAATGTGATGTCACCTTATTTATCATAGATCTGAATAATCATGCAAAAAGAAAAGCACAGAACAAATGTTCATTTTGGTCTGTACTTTTTTTAATACCGGTGCTATACTGAACAAAGTATATATTTGCATGACGAAAAAGGAGATTTACCATGGCGGAGTTTAAGCTACATTCCGAATATCAACCTACCGGTGACCAGCCCCAGGCTATAGAAGCACTGGTGGAAGGCTTCAAAAAAGGGAATCAGTTTCAGACCCTGCTGGGAGTTACCGGCTCCGGGAAAACCTTTACCATGGCCAATGTCATTGCAGCCCTGAATAAGCCTACGCTGGTCATTGCCCATAATAAGACCCTGGCGGGACAGTTATATGGGGAGTTCAAGGAATTTTTTCCGGAAAATGCGGTAGAATATTTTGTATCCTATTACGATTATTATCAGCCGGAGGCCTATATCCCGTCTTCGGATACTTATATAGCAAAGGATTCAGCCATTAACGAGGAAATTGACAAGCTGCGCCTGTCGGCCACAGCCTCTCTTTCCGAACGGAAGGATGTCATTGTGGTAGCCAGTGTTTCCTGCATCTATGGTATTGGAAGCCCGGAGGAATACCAGGGAATGATTGTGTCTCTCCGCCCGGGACAGACGAAGGACAGGGATCAGGTATTAAGGGAGCTGATTGATATTCAATATACCCGAAACGATTTGGATGTGGGCAGAGGCTGCTTTCGTGTACGGGGGGATGTGGTGGAAATTTACCCTGCCGAGGGCGGAGATTATTTGATTCGCGTAGAATTTTTCGGAGATGAGATTGACCGGATTACGCAGGTGGATCCGCTTACCGGAAAAATGCACGCTTCTTTGGAACATATAGCCATTTTTCCCGCCTCTCATTATGTTATCCCACAGGAAAAAATCAACAGGGCATGTGTGGAAATTGAGAAGGAATGTGAGGAACAGGTACGTTTTTTCAGGGGAGAAGACAAGCTGATTGAAGCCCAGCGTATTTCTGAACGAACCAATTTTGATGTGGAAATGCTAAGAGAGACAGGCTTCTGCTCCGGAATAGAAAACTATTCACGGCATATGAATGGTATGCAGCCGGGAGAAACACCTTACTGTCTCATGGATTTCTTTCAGGATGATTATCTGATTATTGTGGATGAGTCCCATATTACCATTCCTCAGGTAAGAGGAATGTATGCAGGAGACCGTTCCCGTAAAACGACCCTGGTGGAATATGGCTTTCGCCTGCCTTCGGCATTGGATAACCGCCCCCTGAACTTTACGGAGTTTGAAGGAAAGATTGACCAGATGCTCTTTGTATCGGCTACCCCTAATGAATACGAGGCAGAGCATGAGCTGTTGAGGACAGAGCAGATTATCCGGCCTACCGGACTTTTGGATCCTCAGATTGATGTCCGTCCGGTGGAGGGACAGATTGATGATCTGATTTCGGAAATCAATCGGGAAGTGGAAAAGCATAACAAAATCCTGATCACTACCCTGACAAAACGGATGGCAGAGGATTTGACGGATTATATGAAGGAAGTAGGGATACGGGTAAAGTATCTCCACTCAGATATTGATACTCTGGAACGGGCGCAGATTATTCGACAGATGCGTTTGGATGTTTTTGATGTGCTGGTGGGAATCAATCTGCTTCGAGAGGGTCTGGATATTCCGGAGATTTCTCTGGTAGCTATTCTGGATGCAGATAAGGAGGGCTTTCTTCGCTCCTCCACATCTCTGATTCAGACCATCGGGCGGGCTGCCCGAAATGCGGAAGGAAGAGTGATTATGTATGCGGATACCATCACTGATTCCATGCACACAGCTATTGAAGAAACGAAGAGACGGCGTATACTGCAGCAGGCCTACAATGAGGAGCATGGAATTACTCCTCAGACCATAAAAAAGGCAGTGCGGGATCTGATCAGCATTTCTAAGGAAATAGCTGCGGAGGAGGTTTCCTTTGCCAAGGATCCGGAATCCATGAGCCGTAAGGAGCTGGAGAAGCTGATCATTAAGGTAGAGAAGCAGATGCGTAAGGCTGCTGCAGAGCTGGATTTTGAGAATGCAGCCGTTCTCAGAGATAAGCTGGCAGAGCTTCGTAGAAATTTGGAAGAGATTAAAGGAAGGTAGGTAAAAAGATGGATGCACCCAAAATGCTTCCCCGAAAAGAGGTAATCAAAATACGGGGGGCAAATGAACACAATTTACAGAATCTGGATGTGGATATTCCCCGTAATGAGCTGGTGGTTCTGACGGGATTGTCAGGTTCGGGGAAGTCCTCTTTGGCGTTTGATACAATTTACGCAGAGGGACAGAGACGATATATGGAATCCATTTCTTCTTATGCAAGGCAGTTTTTGGGGCAGATGGAGAAACCTAATGTAGAGAAGATTGAAGGACTTTCCCCGGCTATTTCCATTGATCAGAAATCGACGAACCGAAATCCCCGTTCGACGGTGGGTACGGTAACGGAGATTTATGACTACTTTCGTCTTTTATATGCAAGAATCGGTATTCCCCACTGTCCGGAATGTGGAAAGGAAATTTCCAAGCAGACGGTAGACCAGATGGTGGATCACATTATGGAGCTGCCGGAAGGAACAAAAATTCAGCTTTTGGCACCGGTAGTAAGAGGGCGAAAGGGTGAGCATGCAAAGGTACTGGAAAAAGCAGGAAGAAGCGGCTATGTACGGGTTAGGATAGACGGTAATCTGTACCAGCTTGAGGAAGAGATTAAGCTGGACAAGAATATCAAGCATAATATTGAAATTGTGGTGGATCGTCTGGTGGTTAAGCCCGAAATTGGGCGCCGCCTTACGGATTCCATTGAGAACGCTCTCCATCTGGCTGACGGACTACTGATGCTGGATGTTATTGACGGTGAAACCATCACCTTCAGTCAGAGCTTTTCCTGCCCGGACTGCGGAATCAGTGTGGATGAAATTGAACCCAGAAGCTTTTCCTTTAACAATCCCTTTGGAGCCTGTCCCGGCTGCTATGGTCTGGGCTATAAGATGGAATTTGATCTGGATTTAATGATTCCGGATAAATCCCTAAGCATTAACGAAGGAGCTATTGCGGTTCTGGGATGGCAGTCCTGTAATGATGGAAAGAGCTTTACCAATGCAATTTTGCAGGGGCTCTGTAAGGAATACGGTTTTGATTTGGATACCCCCTTTGAGCAGTATCCCAAGAAGATACAGGATATTCTGGTTAATGGGACAGGGGGGAAGGAAATTAAGGTTTATTATAAAGGGCAGCGGGGTGAGGGAATTTATCCCGTGGCCTTTGAAGGTCTGATTGGAAATACGGAAAGGCGATACAGGGAAACCTTTTCGGAAAATTCCAAGGCGGAGTTTGAAACCTTCATGCGGATTACCCCCTGTAAGGAATGTAAGGGAATGAGGCTGAAGAGGGAGTCTCTGGCAGTAACCGTATGTGATAAAAATATTTATGAAATCACCAATCTTTCCATCGGAAATTTACAGGAATTTCTGAATGGAATGAAGCTGTCCCCCACCAAGGAGCTGATTGGGAAACAGGTGCTGAAAGAGATTCGGGCA
>JBJELS010000242.1:0-7472 GCA_051879275.1 Lachnospiraceae bacterium | reverse complement strand
TGAGTCCCTGAAACGCTTTGAAACCGTATTTCCTGCCTGTGGAAGCAGCAATAGTGCCATTGAGCTGACCATTCCCCAGCTGGAACAGACTTCACAAAGCTTGGGTTGGGTAGATGTCTGTAAAAACTGGGAGTAGTGCTTATATCAGCACATCTTCCATATTCTGCAGAATTTCCTCAGTCAGAACCAAAAGCTGTTCTGCTGCCTTTTCCACTAATCCCGGCTTTTTATAACGGAAGGTAAAATGGGGAATCCCCTTTGCCGAAAATGCCGCTTTCCGGGGATATTGATCTAATACCAGAGGGATGTTTTCCACCTTGATGGGAGCATCCTCCTTTAGATAAATCACAATCTTTTCCTGCTTACCCTTAATTTCCGTAATAAAAATCTTATGGGCTTTTACTCTGATTAAAGAAATGCGAAGCAGGTTTTCCACGCTTTTGGGCACTGTTCCGAAACGATCCAGAAGCTCCTCCCTCATTTCTTCGCCTTCCGCCTGATTCTCAATAGCAGCAATTCGCTTGTAAATATCCAGCTTCTGTACCTCATTCACAATGTAGGAAGGGGGAATAAAGGCATCCACATCCAGATCCACCAGGGTGTTAAAGTTCTCCATAAGGGTGGATATCCCCTTTAAATTCTTTACCGCTTCATTGAGCATTTTACAGTATAAATCGTAGCCCACCGCTTCCATATGTCCGTGCTGCTTTTTACCTAAAAGGTTTCCTGCACCGCGAATTTCCAAATCCCGCATAGCGATCTTAAAGCCGCTTCCCAGTTCCGTAAATTCCCGTATGGTCTGAAGACGTTTTTCTGCAATTTCCTTCAGCATCTTATCCCGCTTATACATGAAAAAAGCATAAGCTATCCGATTGCTTCTTCCCACACGACCCCGAAGCTGATAAAGCTGAGAAAGCCCCATTTGATCCGCATCATCAATAATCATGGTATTCACATTGGAAATATCCATACCGGTTTCTATAATGGTGGTAGAAACCAGTACATCAATGTTTCCGTTGATAAATTCATACATGATTTTTTCCAATTCCTGTTCCTTCATCTGGCCGTGGGCAAAGGCTACATTAGCCTCCGGTATAAGGTTCTGAATGGAGGCTGCCACATCAGCAATGGTATTTACCCGATTATAGACATAGTAAACCTGACCATCCCGGGATAGCTCCCGAACAATAGCCTCTCTCACCATTTCCTCATTATATTCACAGACATAGGTCTGAATCGGCAGTCGTTCTCCCGGAGCTTCCTCCAGAACACTCATATCCCTTATTCCTACCAGACTCATATGGAGGGTACGGGGAATAGGTGTTGCAGACAGAGTCAGTACGTCTACGTCCTCTTTCATCTGCTTGATTTTTTCTTTGTGTCCTACACCGAAGCGCTGCTCCTCATCCACAATCAACAGGCCCAAATCCTTAAATTCCAAATCCTTAGAAAGCACCCGATGGGTTCCGATGACGATATCCACTAACCCCTTTTTGGTCTCCTGTAATGTCTTTTTTTGCTGGGTAGCACTTCTGAAGCGGGAAAGCAGGTCAATTCGAATCGGAAAATCCTTCATCCGCTGAATAAAGTTATTATAATGCTGCTGTGCAAGAATGGTTGTAGGCACAAGAAAAACAACCTGTTTGCCGTCCTGTACCGCCTTAAAGGCCGCCCTGATGGCAATCTCAGTCTTGCCAAAGCCTACATCTCCGCAGATAAGACGATCCATAATCCGGCTGCTTTCCATATCCCGTTTGGTGGCTTCAATAGCGGTAAGCTGATCCTCTGTTTCCTCATAAGGAAAAAGCTCCTCAAACTCCTGCTGCCAAACCGTATCCCTGCTGAAAGAAAAGCCCTGTTTTTCCCGGCGTTTTGCATAAAGCTCTACTAAATCCTTTGCGATCTCCTGTACCGCTCCTCTAACCTTGGTTTTGGTATTTCCCCACTCTTTGCTTCCCAGCTTATTCAGCTTAGGCTTTCTGGCATCTGCAGAGGCATACTTTTGAATCACATCCAGGCCTGTGGCAAGAATATACAGGTTTCCTCCATCCCGGTATTCAATCTTCATGTAATCCTTGACAACCTTTTCAATCTCTACCTTTTCAATTCCTCTGTAAATACCCAGCCCATGACTTTCATGAACCACATAATCTCCTACCTGGAGCTGGGAAAAGTCCCGTATTTTTGTTCCTTCATACTTTTTTATTCTCTTTTTCTTCTTTTCCTTACCAAAAATATCTCCTTCGGAAATTACCACGAATTTAATCAATGGATATTCAAATCCACGCTTAATACTGCCGTGGTAAATCTGAACCTCCGCGGGCTGCACCTGCCGGAAGGGATCCTCTGTATAAAAGGCTGCCAAGCCTTCACTCTGAATATCTGCTGCCAGCCGTTTTGCTCTGGTTCGGGAAGGACACAACAGGATAACCCTGTATCCTTCCTTTTTATAACGCTTTAAATCTTTAATCAGAAGCTCAAAGCTGTTATTATAAGGGGCAATACTTTTAGCCGTGAGATTAAAATGATGCTGAGTTTTTATTAATGTCCCCTTATCCTCCATAAAGCCGATTTGGGCTATGGGAAAGGGCTTCATTTTACGAAATACCTCTTCCCTTCCCAATAAGATTTGCGTCTGCCCCCCAAGTACATATCCCTTCTCCAGGCGGTGACTCATGCTTTCTTGAAATTCCAGCTCAACCCCTGAAAGATGTTCTCCAATACGAATAGGCTCATCCAGAAAAATAATACAGCTTTTACCTGTAAACAGCTCCATAAAAGACTGAGTTTCAGGCAAAAAATAGTTAATATAGCTTTCCAGATTGATGTTACTTTTAAATTCCAATACCTCTTCGGAAAGCTCTTTAATATGCGTGGTCAGCCGATAGGCTTCCTCGGTTAAAAACTGTTCCCTCAGCTTCCTGCTCTGCTTCTGTCCTTCCTGCCAGATTCTTTCCATTCCGCTCTTTAACTCTTCATCAGTCAAAATCAGCTCAGTAGCCGGATAAACCGCTATGGATTCCAATTGTTCAATGGAGCGTTGACTCAATACATCAAAGCTTCTTAGGGATTCCACTTCTTCTCCCCAAAGCTCGATACGATAAGGATTCTCCTCCGTCAAATCAAAAATATCCAAAATCCCGCCCCGGATGGAAAACTGTCCCGGCATCTCCACCTGATGCACTTTTTCATAGCCCATGGTTACCAGCTTGGCTGCCAGTTCTCCTTCATTAATTTCACTTCGTTTGTCAAAATGGAGAGTATACTCCTGAAAGCGTTCCAGAGGCATCATGGGAGACAGCAGGGTACTGAAGGTGGTAATCAGCGTCAGGGGCTTTCCCTGGGCAATTCTTTTCAAGGACTTAATCCTTTCTCTCACCAGCTGCTTTCCCTGGATATCCGCCTGATAAAAGATAAGATCCTTTCCCGGGTATACACTGACATTTCGGTCATAGAACCCAAAATCCCCGGCAATCTCTCTGGCTCGTAAATCGCTGGCGGTCAAAATCAGCTTTATTTTAAATTTTTCTCCCAAACCGGCAATCAAATGAAGCTTCTGAGAGTCCACACAGCCGCTTATAGAAAGCGTCTCCTTTTCCTTCTCAAGAAGCTCTTTTATTCTGTCGTATTCAGCCAATTCCCGTAAAGGCAGCATCAATCCTTCCACTTAATCCACCTGCTTTGCTTTCTTATTATAGGTATTCATTGCCCTGTCAATTTCTCCTGCAATTATTTCCCTAACAGCATTTACGGCAGCTGTCGAGGCCTCTTCCATAATTCTTTGCTCTTCTTGGGAAAAGCGCCCCAATACATAATCTGCCAGATCATATCCCTTGGGTTTGTCTCCCACTCCTACTTTTATCCGGGGAAAAATATCATGACCTAAATGGGCCAGAATACTTTTCATTCCGTTATGTCCTCCTGCACTTCCCTTTTTGCGTATGCGCAGCTGTCCCACATCCAGGGAAATGTCATCATAGATGATAATCAGCTCCTCTTCTTCGTCTATCTTATAGTAATCTACCAGTGCCCGCACACTTTCCCCGCTTAAATTCATATAGGTCTGTGGCTTTGCCAGAATCACTTTGGTTCCATTAATCATCCCCTTACCGATCAATGCCTTGTGTTTTTTTTCCAGCACATCAATGGAATAGCTTTCTGCAAGCTTATCTATGATGGCAAAACCGATATTATGTCTGGTATTTTCATATTCCCTCGTTGGATTTCCCAGGCCTACAATGATATACATATCTCTTTCTCCTTTTCCTCTTACGGATTACAATATAACCAAAGTCAGGTCTTACCGTCAAGCAGGGATTTCTCTAAAACCAAATATATGGTAAAAAACCGGAGCATATAGAATCAACGCTCCGGTTTTTTTCTGTATTCTGATTTATTCTTTTTCTTCTCCCGGACTGTTGCCTTCCTCCAATAATAAAATGGCTGATGACGGAATATGGATTTTTACCCTTTCTGCCTTTATCCTTTTCCAGGTTTCCTTATCCAGCTCCCAGCCAAAAGGGATACTTCCCGGATTGTCTGCAAGCTGAAGCATAATGATGTAGGAAAAGGGATTTTCAATTTCTTCTGTCACTCGACAGATAAAACCATTTTCCCCCTCTCCCCAGACAATATCATGCATCCGTATACCGATTGCCGTAGCAGTTTTTAAGGGTTTTTCTAATTTTAATTCCAATCCCCAATCTTTGGCATAAGCCAGATGTTCACCCCTCTTTTCAATGGAAGAAACATTTTTACATCCGGTCAGTCTGGCACCTGTTTTAGTTTTAGGTTCGGCAAATACAGCAGCCTTTGCGCCAAAAACCTCAATTTGTCCGGCTCCCATAACCGCTATACTGTCTGCCATCCGAAACACTTCGTCCCTGTCATGAGAAACCAACAGTACCGACTTTTTAAACTGTCGGATCACTTCCCTTACCTCCTGTTCCAGACGAAACCTCAAATGACTGTCCAGGGCAGAAAAGGGTTCATCCAAGAGCAGGGCTCTGGGGGAAGAAATCAGGATTCGTGCCAGGGCAGTTCTTTGCTGCTGCCCCCCTGAAAGCTGGTGAGGATAATGATTTGCCAGCTTTGTCAGGCCAAATTTATCCATCATTTCTTCTACCGCCTTTTCCCGTCCCTGCTTATTTCCTTCCCGCTTTACTCCTGTGCGGATATTCTGTTTCACCGTCATGTTGGGGAAGAGTGCATAATTCTGGAACATCAGTCCCAGCTGCCTTTGCTGAGGAGAAAGATTAATCTTCTTTTCAGAATCAAAAAGGGTAATACCATCTACAATAATCCGTCCCCTGTCCGGCTTCTCAATGCCGGCAATACATTTTAAGGTCATACTTTTACCGCAGCCGGAGGCTCCCAAAATAGCCAATGTTTCTTCTGCAGCTTCAAAATCCGCTTTCAGGAAAAAAGAACCCAGTCTTTTTTCTATATTTACCAAAACTGACATTCATCCCCTCCTTCTTCCCCGGACAGATGCCCGCTTTTCTAAAAGATTCACCGCCAGCAATACTACAAAAGAAATGGCCATATTAATCATTACCCACTTAAAGGCTAAAGCGTCATCATTGGTTCTCCACAGCTGGTATACCGTTGTGGAGATGGTAGCCGTATGTCCCGGTGTATATCCGGCGATCATACTGGTGGCACCGTATTCACCCAATGCTCTGGCAAAAGCCAATACGGTACCTGCCAAAATTCCCTGACGACAGTATGGCATTCGGATTCTCCAGAAAATATAGGTATTGGACAGGCCTAAGGTCTGTGCCGAGTAGGCCAGGGTTTCATCGAAAGACTCAAAAGCCCCTCTTGCTGTCCTGTACATTAATGGAAAAATCACCACCGTTGTGGCAAAAATTGCCGACCACCAGGTCATGGTAACCTTAATCTGAAAGGTGGCAAGCAGCCAGGCGCCAATAGGACGCCTGGGGCCTAATGCCAGCAGAAGAAGATAGCCTACTACCGTGGGAGGAAGTACCAGCGGAAGGGTCAAAACAACATCCAGCAACCCCTTAATCACTCTTGGTGCCCTGGCAATATAATAGGCAGCAAAAATTCCTGCAAAGAAAATAATTACTGTACTTATCCCTGCAATTCGCAGAGAGTTAATCAAAGGAAACCAATCCATTCTTACCTCCCGTTAACCTATTCTTTACTTTTAGTTTATGGGAGTGAAGCCTACACTTTCAAATACGGTATCTCCTGCATCACTGGTAAGATACTCCAGAAATGCCTGTGCTTCTTCTACATTACCGGAAATATTTAATACCGCTGCCGGGTAAATAACCTGACCGCACATTTCAGCAGTTGCCACATCCACTACCGTCAAGCCGGCAGAATAAGCATCTGTCTGATAAATAATACCGCAGTCTACGGTAGCTTCAGATACCTGTGTAGTAACCTCTTTTACATTGGAACCGTAAGTAATGCTGCCTGCTGTGGCAAGTTCTTCTTCGCTAAGCTCATAATATGCCAGAATTTTCTGCGTATACTGTCCTACAGGCACATCGGCATTTCCCATGGCCAGCATAATGCTTCCCTCTTTCAATCCATTATACATATCCTCATAGGAGTTGATGTTTGCCTCATTTCCTTCCGGAACAGCCAAAGCCACCTTATTCTCCAGAATATCGAATCTGGTATCCGACAGAACAAAATCCAATCCCTCTGTATTCACTTCGGCGTCTGCCGTAATGTCAAGCTGGTTCATCTGCTTCTGACCTGCAGAAATGAAAATATCGCAGTCTGCACCTTCCTGAATCTGGGTTTTCAGAGTTCCTGAAGACTCAAAGTTAAATACAAGAGTTACATGAGGATTCTCAGCCATATAAGCATCTCCCAGCTCAGTAAGGGTTTCCGTCATAGAGGCTGCCGCGAAAACAATCAGCTCTACCGGCTCTTTTTCCGTTTCAACAGCTACCGGCTCATCGGTCTGTACTTCAGTTTGGGGCTGTGCTTCCTGAGCCGTATTGACTTCATTCTGGCTGTCCTTTGCTGATGAGCTTCCACAGCCCGCAAGCATCCCGCAGGATAAACAAATTACAAGTAACATAGCAATCATTTTTTTCATTTTTTTCTCTCCTTTTCATCTATGGGTACATTGCTCTCTCATGGTCTGGCACATTCTGAAGCAGCTCCCTTTAAAATCTCAAGCCCATGCCTGAGACTGGGAAGAATGAATTCCAGACATTCCCGTACAGCCTTTGGACTGCCGGGGAGATTCACAATGAGAGCGCCTTTACGGATTCCTGCAGTCCCTCGGCTGAGCATGGCCCGGGGAGTAATCTGCAGGGAATTATAGCGCATAGCCTCAGCAATTCCTGGGGCCTGGCGTTCCACTACGGATAAAGTGGCCTCCGGCGTTAAATCTCTGGAAGAAAATCCGGTTCCGCCGGTGGTCAGAATTAAATCAGCTATGTCTTCATCACTAAGCTGTTTCAGTTCTTCGGATAAGGGGC
>JBJELS010000241.1:0-7474 GCA_051879275.1 Lachnospiraceae bacterium | reverse complement strand
GGACGAGCACGGGCAGAAAATTGAACTGAAGGCTGCAGATGCAGGAATTACCCCCAGAGAACTGGTGGATGATGTGGCTTCGACCATTAAGGGACTGTGGGATTTAATGGATGTGTCCTATGACAAGTTTATTCGTACCACGGATGAGGATCATAAAAGGCAGGTTCAGAAGATTTTTAAACGTTTTTATGACCAGGGAGACATTTATAAGGGCTCCTATGAGGGAATGTACTGTACACCCTGTGAATCCTTCTGGACTCAGTCACAGCTGGTTGAAGGGAAATGTCCGGACTGCGGAAGAGAGGTGAAGCCTGCCGAGGAAGAGGCTTATTTCTTCAAAATGAGTAAGTATGCAGACCGACTGATTGAGCATATCAATACACACCCTGAATTTATTCAGCCGGTTTCCCGTAAGAATGAAATGATGAATAACTTTCTTCTTCCCGGACTGCAGGATTTATGCGTATCCAGAAGCTCCTTTAAATGGGGCATTCCTGTAGATTTTGATGATAAGCATGTGGTATATGTGTGGCTGGATGCCTTATCCAATTATATCACCGGTATCGGTTATGATGTGGAAAACAGCAGTGAGCAGTATAAGAAGCTGTGGCCTGCGGATCTGCATTTAATCGGAAAGGATATTATCCGTTTCCATACAATATACTGGCCAATCTTTCTTATGGCTCTGGGTGAGCCGCTGCCAAGACAGGTATTCGGTCATCCCTGGCTTTTACAGGGAGACGGCAAAATGAGCAAGTCCAAAGGAAATGTACTTTATGCAGATGATCTGGTGTCCTTTTTCGGGGTGGATGCAGTCCGGTATTTCGTTCTTCATGAAATGCCCTTCGATAATGACGGTGCGATTTCCTGGGAGCTGATGGTGGAGAGGATGAACTCCGATTTGGCTAATACCCTGGGTAATCTGGTGAACAGAACCATTTCCATGAGTAATAAATATTTTGGTGGCGTAGTAGAAAGCACCGGAGTGAAGGAAGAGGTAGATAAAGAGCTGGAGTCAGTTGTCCTTTCCGCATTGGGTAAGGCTACGGAAAAGATGGATCAGCTTCGGGTAGCAGATGCCATGACGGAAATTTTCTCCTTATTTAAGCGCTGCAACAAATATATTGATGAAACAGAGCCCTGGGTACTGGCAAAGGATGAGGCGAAAAAACCCCGTTTAAGTGAAGTGCTGTATCATCTGGTGGAAAGTATTGTAATCGGAGCCTCCTTGCTGGAGCCCTTTATGCCTTCCACGGCCAAAAGAATTGTTTCTCAGCTGAATGTTCCCTTAAGAGGCTTTGAGGAGCTGAATCGTTTTGGGCTTTATCCCAATGGAAACAGAGTAACCGACAAGCCGGAAATCCTTTTTGCCCGACTGGAGGAAGAAGAGGTTTTGACAAAGGCAGAGGCCATGTTTGCCGAAAGGAATAAGGAGAAGGAAATTCCCGCAGAGCCGGTAATTGAGCTGGAAGCAATGCCGGAGATTTCCTATGAGGATTTTGCAAAGCTGCAGTTTCAGGTGGGAAAGATTATTGCCTGTGAGGAAGTAAAAAAATCCAAAAAGCTTCTGGTGAGCCAGGTGCAGATCGGCAAGCAGGTCAAACAGATCGTTTCCGGAATCAAGCAGCATTATACGGCAGAAGAAATGGTAGGCAAAAAGGTAATGGTTTTGGTTAATCTTAAGCCAGCAACTCTTGCGGGAGTCGTTTCTGAGGGTATGCTTTTGTGTGCGGAGGATGCAGAGGGAAGGCTTGCACTTTTAACACCGGAAAAGGATATGCCCGCAGGTGCCGGAATCTGTTAGGCGGGTGTAGGTAAATGACAGAAAAGACGGACACACAATACTCTATTCGTATGGCCTGTGAGGCAGATTGGGAGGCAGCCATGGAGCTGGCCTGGAAAACCTTTCTTAAGTTTGAGGCAGGGGATTATCAACCGGAGGGAATAGACAGCTTTCATGATTTTATTTCTGATCAATGGCTGAAAAAGATGTTTCTTAAAGGGGAGTATGTGATGATGCTTGCTTTGGATGAAGAAAGAATCATCGGATTAATTACCTTAAGAAGCAGATGCCATATTTCTCTTCTGTTCGTGGATGGAGATTATCACAGGCAGGGAGTAGGAAGCTCGTTAATCGGTGCGTTGGAGAGTTGGCTGAGTACAGAAACAGATATACGGTATTTAACCGTAAATGCAGCCCCCTATGCTCTGGGCTTTTACCATAAGCTGGGCTTCTGGGATTTGGCCGGGCAACAGGAAAAAGAAGGGATATTGTATACCCCTATGAAAATGATTTTTTAGGAGAAGAGTAAGGCTAGATGAAAAGTATTTTTGGTTTGGACAGTCCCTTTGTGCTGTTTTTAAATGATTTAACCGATATTGTTATTTTGAATGTGATTTGTATAATCTGCTGTCTTCCGGTTATAACCATAGGGCCCTCTCTCACGGCTCTGCATTATGTAACCATGAGAATGGCCCGGGATGAGGGTGGTTATGCAGTAAAGGATTTTTTCAGGGCCTTTAAACAAAATTTTGTCCAGTCAACCCTGATCTGGCTGATTTTTCTTCTGATTTCCTTTTTCTTTTATCTTGACTTCAGAATTTTTAATTCTCAACTTGTAGAGATTCCCAGAGTTCTGGAGCTGATGATTTATGTGCTCTACGGCTTTGTATGTCTGACGGCTATGTATGTATTTCCTCTCATCAGCCGCTTCAGCAACAGTGTGGTAAATTCAATAAAAAATGCTTTTTTAATGAGTATTATTCATATTTTCAAGACGATTTTGATGATGATCATCTATCTGCTTCCCCTTCTGCTTGCTTCTCTTCATGGGACTCTGGTAGGAGTATATTTACTGGTGGGAATAGCGGGACCTGCTTATATTAACAGCTTTTTCTGGAAAGGCATTTTTAAGCGGTATGAGCCCCGGGAGGAAGAGGCAGGTGAAGAAATACAGCAAAATGTATAGAAAAGTCGGAAATCTTTGTGGAATAGTGGCATGGTGAAAAAAAGGGACATTCAGTATACTGAAAGCAGTTGAAAAAGGCAGAAGCCAAGCTACAGGAGGAAAGTAAAATGGCGAGTTTATCGTTAAGCAACATTTGTAAGGTTTATCCTAACGGATTTGAAGCAGTTAAGAACTTTAATCTGGAAATTGAAGATAAGGAGTTTATTATCTTCGTAGGTCCTTCCGGATGCGGAAAATCCACAACTCTTCGTATGATTGCCGGCCTGGAGGATATTACTTCCGGTGAATTGAAGATCGGCGATAAGGTAATGAATGATGTGGAGCCCAAGGACAGAGATATTGCCATGGTTTTCCAGAACTATGCGTTATATCCTCACATGACCGTCTATGATAATATGGCTTTTGGTCTGAAATTGAGGAAGGTACCTAAGGATGAAATCGATAAGATGGTTAAGGAAGCAGCCAGAATCCTGGATTTGACTGCCCTGTTGGATCGTAAGCCCAAGGCTTTATCCGGTGGTCAGAGACAGCGTGTGGCGATGGGGCGTGCCATTGTTCGTAATCCCAAGGTCTTTTTAATGGATGAGCCCTTGTCCAACCTGGATGCAAAGCTTCGTGTACAGATGCGTATTGAGATTGCAAAATTGCATCAGAGACTGGGTACTACGATTATTTACGTTACTCATGACCAGACGGAGGCTATGACTCTGGGTACCAGAATCGTAGTGATGAAGGATGGTGTTGTTCAGCAGGTAGATACACCTCAGAATTTATATGAGAAGCCCCAGAACCTGTTTGTTGCAGGATTTATGGGTTCCCCTCAGATGAACTTTATGGATGCAACGGTTAAAGTAGAGGGTGATGTGGCGAACCTGGAAATTGCAGGCAAGTCTATTCCTCTTCCTCCGGCTAAGTCCAAGAAGGTTATTGAAGGCGGATATGATGGAAAAGTAGTTACCTTCGGGGTTCGTCCTGAGGATGTATACGATTCCGAAATGTACATTGCCAATGCAAAATGCGTATTTGAGTCCACGGTTAAGGTATATGAGCTGCTGGGTGCAGAAGTATTCTTATACTTCGATCTGGCAGAGTATCCGATTACGGCAAGAGTTGATCCCCGCACCAACTCCAGACCCGGTGATCAGATTAAGTTCGCTTTTGACATCGAAAAGATTCATATTTTTGATAAAGAAACGGAACAGGTTATCACAAACTAAGAGAAAAGAGAGGGTGTCAGAAGTGGATGCTTCTGGCACCTTTATTGCTTGAAGAAAGAAAAGAAATGGAGCCGCCTGATGCTGTCAAATCAAATTCTACAAAATTGCCTGGATGAATTAAAGGAAATTACAAAGGTTGATCTGGCTTTATATGACATTGAAGGAATTAAATTAGCTGCCACCTCGGAGAATGCCTTTATAGGGATGGATGTTTTAGCTTCCTTTGGGGATTCTCTGGCTGAGTCCCAGGTAATTAAAAATTGCCATTTGTTAAAGATTGAAGAGGATGGAAGGGATAGCTATATTCTTTCTGCCTGCGGTGATGGGGATAATACCTATATGATAGCCAGAATTGCAGTCAGTCAAATCCGGGCTTTATTGCAGGCATATAAAGAGAAATATGATCGGATTAATTATTTTCAAAATTTAATTCTGGATAATTTACTGATGGTAGATATCCTGAATCTGGCGAAGCGTCTTCATATTCATGTAGAAGGAAGGCGCATTGTCTATCTGGTTGAAACAAGGATGGACAAGGAAAGCGGTGTAATGGAGCTGATGAGAAGTATTTTTTCCCAGCAAAACGGTGACTATGTCATTGCAGTGGATGAACAGGGAGTAATTTTGATCAAATCCCTGCAAAAGGAAGAGGGAGAAAAGGAAATCGAACAGATTGCCCAGATGATTCTGGATATGCTGAACACAGAGGCCATGCTGAAAGCCAGAGTAGCATACGGAACAGAGGTCAGTGAGCTGAAGGAGCTTTCCAAATCCTATAAGGAAGCGAAAATGGCCATGGATGTAGGGCGCATCTTTGATGCCGGGAAGAGAGTTATTTCCTATAGACATTTGGGAATAGGCCGATTGATTTACCAGCTGCCCACTAATTTGTGTAAAATGTTTATGGAAGAGATTTTCGGAAAAAATGTTCCGGACAGGTTGGATGAGGAAACCCTCACTACCATACAGAAATTTTTTGAAAACAGCCTTAATGTATCGGAAACAGCAAGACAGTTGTATATTCATCGCAATACTCTTGTGTATCGAATTGAGAAGCTGCAGAAGGAGACGGGATTGGATATTCGTAACTTTGATGATGCTCTTACCTTTAAGATTGCACTTATGGTAGTAAGTTATCTTCATTATGTTGAAAGCAAGCCATATTAAAAACTTCTCATACAAATAAAATTCAGACATAAAAATGAGGCATAAGGAATAAAATGATTCTATAGGAGGACTATCCATGGAATCATTTTTTCGTTATATCGCTTATGTGGATTACTATGAAAAAGGACTGAGATTACATAATGCCGGTTATCTCCGCTGGAGGATGACAGGACTTAAGCATCAGCTGGAGCTGGAAATAAAGGATGCAGGTATGGAAAGCGGGTTCTACAGTATCCGGGAAGAAGAAAGCAAAAAGGAATTATCCTCCATACAGTTAATCAAGGGACAGGGAAGCTTAAAGGAAGCTTTTGAAGCAGTAGAAACAGGAGGAGGTCTGTACATTCAGCTTGACGAAGGAAGCCTGGATCTCTATCAAATCACTGCCCTCAGAATTGAACTGACACCGGAGAGGATTCTTCGTATTCCCATTGAGCTGCCGCTTCCTGCATATAAAAAGAGCATCGCTCCACCATTAATTGAGCCAGAAGAGAAAAAGACCGAGCCGATTATCAAGTCTGCAGCAGGCAGGGCAGAAAAAGAAGAACCTATAGCAGAAGCAGCCGGAGAAGAGAAAAGAAAAACAGCCTCATCAGGTACTGCCAGAGAAAAACAAAGGGAGGAACCGGTGGTTCATCTTCCCTTGCAGGAGGATAAATGGGAACAGCTGTGCCGATCATATCCTCAGGTACATCCCTTTGGCAATGGGCGAGTATTTCTTACGATTCACCCCAAGGATTTTATTATTTTACAGGAGAATTATCAAAAGCTGGTGAACAATAGCTTTTTGCTCCACGGCTATTATCATTATGGTCATATGATTCTGGGAAAGCTGGAGAGTGGGGAGAATAAGCCATATTATATCGGAGTTCCCGGTGTGTTTTATGAAAAAGAGAAGCAGGCAGCAGGTCTGTTTGGCTTTGCCGGCTTTGAGGGGACGGAAAATCCGGTCAAAAACGGAAGCTACGGCTATTATATGATTGAAGTAAAGCTATGAGCCCATTCTCTGCGGGGCTCTTTGGCTTTGACAGATACCGGTATTTCAGTATAATAGGAAAGAGCAAAAAATTTAAGATAAGCGTATAATGTACATGAGGTGTCAAATGCAGCAGCAGGAAAAATACATGAAGGAAGCTTTAAAACAGGCGAAAAAAGCATATGCCTTAGGAGAGGTTCCCATAGGCTGTGTAATTGTCTATAAGGACAAGATTATCGGAAGAGGGTATAACAGGCGCAATACAGATAAAAATACACTGGCTCATGCAGAAATTACAGCAATCAACAAGGCCAGCAAGAAAATGGGAGACTGGAGGCTGGAGGATTGTACTTTGTACGTTACCCTGGAGCCCTGCCAAATGTGCGCAGGAGCGATTATTCAGTCGCGGATCAGTAAGGTGGTGATGGGAGCCATGAATCCTAAAGCAGGCTGTGGAGGAAGTATTTTGAATATTTTGGAAATGCCTGAGTTTAACCATCAGGCTGAGGTGGTAAGAGGAGTACTGGAAGAGGAATGCAGCCGGATTTTACAGGATTTTTTTAAAGCTCTCAGAATAAGAAATCGAATAGAGAAGCTGGAAAAACGCCGGAAGGAGGATCAGGGGGAGGAGTAAAGCTGTTGACAAGAAAAAATTTTTTCAGTATACTTACAGGGTATTTGTCAAGACGAAACAAATCCTGTATAGGATGGAGCTTATATAGCCGCCCTCGATAAGTGGCGATGAAGTTCGGGTCTTACGCAATAGGAATCTACGAATCTGGTCAGGGCAGGAATGCAGCAGCCATAAGAAGAACCTCCTATGTGCCGTAAGGGTGCCTGGCGGAGTTAACTGTCGGGGTAACGTGTATGAGCTCCCTTCTGTACAGGAATTTTTTATAAAAAAAGGAGCTGAGAACAGCTCCTTAAAAATTAATCTTCATCATCTGACTCAACTGCTGCAATAGCAGAGGTGACTGAAGAAACAACAGCAACAATTACGGCAAAAAGAATAATCAGAAGTCCTCCGCCTAAAAGTAAAAACATTCCACTCATTGATATAACCCTTCTTTCTGTATCAGATTTTTGCTATATTACAACCAGTTTAGGCTATTTTGGCAGCAGTGTCAAGGGAGGCTTCATCCAAAGGG
>JBJELS010000240.1:0-1648 GCA_051879275.1 Lachnospiraceae bacterium | reverse complement strand
GCCCTAACATCGTATTAAATACCGCTGTGGCAGAAGCATTGTCCCAGTTTTATGAACAGCTGAAGGAGGTACCCAAGGATCAGATGGAGACAGCGGTTCATCAGCTGGTGAAGGATAACATTATCGCTCATAAGAGAGTAATTTTTAACGGCAATGGCTACACCGATGAATGGCTGGCAGAAGCCGAAAAACGTGGACTCTATAACTTAAAATCCACCCCCGATGCCTTACCCGCTTTTATCGCTGATAAAAATATTGACCTGTTTACCCGCCACAGGATTTATACCAGGAGTGAAATCTTCTCCCGTTATGAAATCCTGCTGGAAAACTACTGTAAAACGCTGAATATTGAAGCAGAAACTCTGCTGGATATGGTTCATCGCCAGTTCCTTCCCGCATTAAGCGATTATACTAAAACTCTGGCTTCTGCCATCAGCCGTAAGCAGGCTGTGGCTTCCATTCCCTGTAAAGCGGAAATCAGTCTCCTGACCAGACTCTCTTCTTATTATGATGAAATTACTGCCAAGACGGAAAAGCTGGAGGCTGACAGCTCTGCAGCCATCAAAATAGAAGATATTCTGGAAGAAGCAAAATACTACCATGATGTCATCCTACCGGATATGGAGGCTGTCCGCTTAGTTGCCGATAAGGCAGAAAGCTGCCTTCCCGAAAGCATTCTTCCCTATCCTGCCTATGATCAGCTCCTGTTTTCGGTGTAAGCTATGTGTGGTATCTTCGGTATCTTTTCTCCTGCGGGAAAAGAGGTTTCCGCTCCCCTGTACTATGGGCTCACTGCCCTTCAGCACAGGGGGCAGGAATCTGCAGGAATGGCAGTCTGTGACCGTCAGGGAGAAAAAGGAAATATTACCTGGCATAAGGCCATGGGACTGGTCAGTGAAGTGTTTACAAAGGAGATTCTCTCTGCGTTAAAAGGGAATATGGGCATCGGTCATGTTCGCTACTCAACCACCGGAGGAAGCTCCCCGGAAAATGCCCAGCCTCTGGTTTCCTCCTATATTAAGGGAACCCTGGCTCTGGTACATAACGGCAATCTGGTGAATATCGATTCTCTGCGCCTGTCCTTGCAGGAATCCGGCGTCCTTTTCCATACCACCACCGATTCCGAAATCATCGCCTGCCTGATTGCCCGTGAACGTACCAGAACCGCTACCGTGGAAGAGGCAGTTCTTGCGGCCGCCCAAAAGCTTCAAGGCGGCTTCGCCCTTCTGGTAATGAGCCCCAGAAAGCTGATTGCCCTTCGTGACCCATTAGGTTTAAAGCCCCTCTGTCTGGGCAGGCTGGAGGCTTCCTATGTGCTGGCTTCGGAAAGCTGTGCCCTAACCGCAGTAGGTGCCGAATTTATTCGGGATATTCTTCCCGGTGAGCTGCTGACCATTTCAGAGAAGGGCGTAGAAAGCAATCTTTCTCTTACTCAGCAAAAGCATGCACACTGCATTTTTGAATATATTTATTTTGCCCGGCCGGATTCTGTTCTGGATGGTGTAGGCGTTTATGACTCCCGGGTTAGGGCAGGCCGTACACTGGCAAAGGCGTTTCCTGCTAAGGCAGATTTGGTTATCGGCGTTCCCGATTCCGGTCTGGCTGCTGCCACCGGCTTTTCTCAGGAATCCGGCATCCCCTTTGCCCT
>JBJELS010000239.1:0-7574 GCA_051879275.1 Lachnospiraceae bacterium | reverse complement strand
ATGAGTACCGAATTGTCCTGAATGTCATCCAAAATACCATCAACGCAGAAACCGAAGTGAGATAGCGGCGCACCTGTGGCTGAATAATACGGTTATGGACAGAAATTCCCCATACAATAAAAAGTCCAATATAGATAGAAGCACGAAGAATAGTCAAACACCGATCAAGCGGATCCTCCACCCGAAAACCAATCTGCCGCAGTATCATTGCTGTAAGGATGGCAAGGGCTACATATAGAATGGTGCTGTATTTTTTTAAATTCGGTTTCGCCATCGTATATTCCCTCGCTTTATTTTATTTCGGGGGAGAGTGGAAGCGGTCGCTATTCCCTTTACGCGGATCCGTTGGTTTTTCGGCATTCTCCGGAATTGCCCATGAACGCCCAAAACGCTCAGCGCCAAGAATACGCCCCTGAGTGCAGTACTGATTGACGCGGCGCTCCGATACACCCCATTTGTATGAAACTTCCCGTATGGAGAGATATCCTTTCATACGCTTCCCCTTTCCATTTGATATAAGATTACAGAATACATTATATACGGATATCCGTAGTTTTTCAAGTAGTTATCAAGAACTTAATTTGTACTCTATTCTCATTCCGCTTAATTACAAAATGAATCCCTGATACAACTGGCAAGCAATGCCCCTGGATAGCCATTCGGTTCAGACGCTGCTTGTTGAGGGTGTCCCCCCTTGAACACAGAATTTCATTCTGTGGCTGCGCGTTCTGCGAACGCTTTCGACCATGACCAGCTTAACGCTGGCCGTGGCCTTTTTCTTTTTCAGTATCCTGTTCTTCCTCCATATTCAGTAGCCTGTCCACATTGGCCTTTGCAGTCAAAAGCTCCCGCATTTCCTCACGGGAACGCCGGTACCCGGCGTAGGTTTTCTTCTTTTCTTCCACCAGCACTGCATACTCGGCTTGCAAGGTTTTGACGGTAGGCAGCTTCTTGACTCCCAGCTCAGTAAAGGCTTGCTTTACCGCTTTGTGAAGTAAAATATCTGCCTACGGCTCTTTCTAATGCCGTAATGTTTATCCCTGAAATGCAAAAAGCACCCAGCAAAAATACTGAGTGCCTGCATTAAAATCATATTCAATTATTCAAATTAGGTCAAACCATATCAGATTGTTTGAGTATAAGAAAACCCCGGTAAACCTTGATTTTCCGGGGTTTTTGAGCCTTTTTGATTGTAAAAACGCAACCAATTATCTCTTTGAGAACTGCGGTGCGCGACGGGCTGCTTTGAGACCGTATTTCTTTCTTTCCTTCATACGAGGATCTCTGGTCAGATAGCCTTCCTTTTTCAGAATAGGTCTGAAATCAGAATCTGCCTGAAGAAGCGCTCTTGCAATGCCGTGTCTGATCGCACCTGCCTGACCGGTGGTTCCACCACCGCGAACGGTAACCTTAACATCGAACTTGTCAACATTCTCGGTAGCTACCAAGGGCTGACGAATGATAACCTTTAAGGTCTCCAGTCCAAAGTAGTCATTAATATCTCTTTTATTAACGGTAATATTACCGGTTCCGGGTGTTAAATATACTCTTGCAATGGATTTTTTCCTTCTTCCGGTTCCGTAGTACTGTGCTGTTTTAGCCATATCTATCTTCTCTCCCTTCTATCCCTTAAAATGTTAAAACTTCAGGCTTCTGTGCCTCATGCTTGTGCTCAGGGCCTGCATATACGTGAAGCTTCTTTAACATCTGTCTTCCTAAAGGTCCTTTGGGAAGCATACCCTTTACTGCCAGTTCAATAACAGATTCAGGCTTCTTAGCTAACTTCTCTCTCAAAGTAGTTTCTTTCATTCCACCAACATAGTCGGAGTGGTGATAATAAATCTTCTGATCCATTTTCTTACCGGTAACAGCAATCTTCTCTGCATTGATTACAATTACATTGTCACCTGTATCAATATGAGGTGTAAAAATTGGTTTATTCTTACCTCTTAAAACCTTAGCCACTTCAGAAGCCAAACGTCCCAGAGTCATTCCTGTAGCATCTACTACATACCATTTTCTATCAATAGTAGCTGGACTTGCCATAAATGTTTTCATGATTTTCCCTCCGTAAATAATCCTTGTTCTGACGGGACTCTCTCCCGGGGCTAACGGAATAAAAGAATCCATCTATTTCAAATAGAAATCGGGGCTATGATTTCTATTCTCAAACATTGTCACACTGATGTATTATATTATACAGTTCCGGGTGTGTCAAGCAAAAAAATCAGGAATCCCACAGGATTCCCGATTTATCTCTTTCATTATTCTACTCCGCAGACCTGAAGCAGATTCTCTACCTCCTGCGCCATTGTTGTAGAAATCTGATTGCTGCTTTGTGCAATCTCCACATTCTGTTCCACTACCTGACGAATACTGTTCAATTCTTCTACCGCGTCTGCAACAATCTCTGCATTTTTCTTTACCATAATGGCAATTTCCTCTACACGTCCGCCTGCTTTTTCCACTTCCTCAGCCATAGATTCATAATTGGAGGTAGTATAATCACTGATGTTCTTTCCTTTCTCCACCGCAGAAATAGAATTTAATATCAGCTCTCTCGTCTCCTGGGCAGCCAATGTACTTCTTGCCGCCAATTCTCCTACCTGGACAGCCACAACTGTGAAGCCCTTACCCTGTTCTCCTGCTCTGGCCGCCTCAATGGACGCATTAAGTGAAAGCATATTGGTCTGTTTTGCAATCGAGTCTATCTCACTGATAATCTTCTCAATCTTCATTGCCATTTCGCTGATTTCCAAAATGGATTGTTCCAGCTCACCCATGTGTGCACGGCTTTCCTGCATCATTCCTACTGTTGTACGGGTAGTTTCAGAAACCTCCTGAGAGACTCTTGCACTCTGCCTAAGCTCTTCTACCAGTCGATTCATGGTATCTTCAAGTACACCTACCGTCTTTTTCTGATCTTCAGCTCCTCTATAGGTGGCCTCTGCATTATTCATGGTTTCCGTCGCAGAACTATTCAGGCTGTTGCAAATATCTCTCACAGCCGAAATCAGCTGACGATTAGCCTCTGCATCCTCCTTTTCTGCCATCAGCAGTTCCTGATTCTCTCTGATACCCAAATTGATTTTATCCATCATGCTGTTTACGCCATTACTAAGCTGGGTAAATTCAGGACTGGAATATTCCTCGAGACGAATATTGTAGTTGCCTTCAGCAATCTGTTCAATTGTCGAAACAACATTCAAAAAGCCATCCAGAATATACTTTGTCAGCAGCTGTCTCGTTACTAACATAAGAATACCTACAACGACAATCACATTTATGGAAATCAGCACGGTAGGAAATATAGCTGTACTCCAAAATTCCAATGCCGGACTGCTTATTCCTAATAGAAGATCCCCATATTCCTGCTGAAAATAATAATTGGGAACATCCAATATAGCATTCCTTCCGCTTCCTACAGTCTTTTTATATCCTGAGCTAACGCTGTCTGTACCAATTAAATTCTGATCGGGGTGATATAAAATCGTCCCACTCTCTTTATCCACAACATAACAGTCAGTCTCTTCTGTCTCCAACTCCTGGAATATCTCGGCATAGTCTTTCCCGAGTAAGGTTTCCAACCTTCTTGGCTGCATACCCAGCTGCACAAAGCCCGGAGCATCTATTCTTGCCACCGCACTATACTGAATAAATTTATTATCCGCAGTATTTTCCTGTGCCTCCTGGACAATCTCCAGGGTAGAATCCTCAAGAATTTTCATAAATTCTGCCGATTGCTCACCACTGGCCATGTCAAAGCCCAGATACTCTTTAACGGTACTACCTACAATAATCCCCTCACCATCAATGATATGTACCTCGTCTACCCCCAGTGCTTCACTCAGCTTTTCCAGCTCCACTGTATTTGTCCTGAGGTTAGGCAGTCTGCCTAAAATATAAGCGAAGGTTCTTGTTTTATTCAAAATTTCTTCCGCAATGATATCTTCTACCAGCTTAATCTCATTCTCAGTTCCTTCAATACGTCCTGCCATCTGTGCGATTTTGTTTTGGGCAGTAGTCTGAAAGGTTGTTCTCGCCATAACATACATCCATACGTCTACAATAAGAAGCATCACGAGGATGGCGATTCCTGCATACATCCCCAGTCTTTTGTAAAATACTTTCTTCATCCACTTTCTCCTTAGTAAAACAGACCATTTTTTTCCATTCTACCATATCATAAGACTTTTTACAAATATGTTTTCTTGCTATTTATTTTATTAAAATTAATATGTCACTCAAAAAAAAAAAAAAACAAATTGTATAAACAATTTCAGTTTAAAAAAATAGCTGTCTCTCTTAATCAAAGAAGCGAGACAGCTATTCCTATTTCACATTGCTATCAAAAAGCCGACAAATTATTTCTCACCTTTGACACTATCAACAATGGCATCAACCAGCATATCCAGTTCTGCCTCTTTGTCAGGGAGCAATGCAGAAGAAAGGCTAACCCGTTCATTCAAAACGGTCATGTTCTTTAATTCTTCATCCAGATACTTCTGAATCAAATCACCTGCCTTGCAGGCCCAGGAACCATTTTCCATTATGGCAAAGGTTCTGTTCTGCAGGTTCAGCGCTTTCATATCTGCCAAATAATTATGAATTACAGGATAAATTCCCAGGTTATAAGTCACGGAGGCAATAATAACATGACTACAGCGGAAGGTTTCGGAAATCAGGTAGGATACATGAGTATTGGATACATCATAGACCTTAACGTTGGTAACTCCTTTATCCACCAATTTGGCAGCCAGTGCCTGAGCAGCAGCCTCAGTGTTTCCATACATGGAGGCATATACAATCATTACCCCGTCTTCATCCTCAGGAGTATAGGTGCTCCAATGCTGATACTTGTCAATAATGTATCCCAGGTCATTGCGCCAAACAGGACCATGCAGAGGGCAGATAATTTTAATCTTATCCAGAACCCCGGCAGCCTTACCTAATAGGAACTGTACCTGAGGACCATACTTTCCAACGATATTCGTATAGTATCTGCGGGCCTCATCCAACCAATCTCTGTCAAAGTTAACCTCGTCATTGAACAGCTTACCATCCAAAGCAATAAAGGAACCAAAAGCATCTGCCGAGAATAATACTCCATTGGTAAGATCAAGAGTTACCATGGCTTCCGGCCAGTGTACCATGGGAGCCGCCACGAAGGTAACGGTATGAGTACCAAAGCAATAGGTATCCCCTTCTTTTACTTCGATTAATTCATGTCCGTCAATATCAAAACCGAACTGGCGCATAAACATAAATGCCTTCTCGGTGCTGATTACCTTACACTTAGGAAAACGAAGAAGAATCTCCTCAATGGACGCACCATGATCAGGCTCCATATGATTAATCAAAAGAACATCCAAGTCTTTTCCTTCCAGTAAATAATCCAGATTCTCCAGTAACTGGCGGCATGCGGACCAGTCTACGGTGTCAAATAATACAGACTGTTCATCCTTTAACAGGTAAGCATTATAGGATACTCCCTGCGGTATGGGATGAATATTTTCAAATAGGGCAAGGCGATGGTCATTGGCGCCTACCCAGTACAGATCATCTGTAACTTTTCTTACACTATGCATAATAAATCCTCCTATTTTCTTTGCTTAGTTCTATATGATTAGGGCTTAACTTCAATGAAGCTTGTTTTCTCTTCCGCACACTCAGGACATACCCAATCCTCAGGCAATTTTTCAAAGAGTGTTCCGGGGAATACTTCTGCATCCTCATCACCCACAGCAGGGTCATATTCATATCCGCATCCCAGACATACATAGGTACTGTAGGAAGGCTTCTCCTTCTTAGGTGTAGGACGTTTCATCTTAACCATCGGAGGCGCTGGCTGCTTCTCACCGGTTCCCAATGCTTCTGCAAGAAGAGGCATAATCTCATTTAAGTCACCTACAATACCATAGTCACAGTTCTTAAAGATCGGTGCATTACCATTCTTGTTAATTGCTACAATGGTAGAAGCATCCTTGATACCCTTCAAGTGCTGAACCGCACCGGAAATACCGCAGGCAATATACAGATTACCCACAAACTTCTGTCCCGACATACCTACATAACGGTTAAGAGGCACATAGCGCAGGGTCTCTGCTACAGGTCTGGATGAGCCAAGAGCTGCACCCGCTGCCCTTGCCAGCTGTTCTGCCAGCTTCATATTTTTCTTATCACCAATACCCTTACCCACACTGACAACTCTTTCAGCCTGAGTAATCGGGGTATCGATTGCAATTCCTACATTGAAATCATGTCCGTCTTTCTTCAGGTTCTCAACCAACTGTGCAACCTTCTCTGCTGCAGTACCTTCCTTGAGAATCATTCTCTTCCTTGCACCGGTAACAGGCTGCTTTTTCTTAGGCGCTCCTGCAGGTGCTGCTGATTTGGGCTCCTTACCCAGAATATTTGCTGCAATAACCACTCTCTGAATTTCGTTGGTTCCTTCATAAATTGTGGTAATCTTCGCATCACGATACATACGCTCTACATCGGTACCTTTAAGATAGCCTGCACCACCGTAAATCTGAACCGCATCATTACATACCTCAAGAGCGATATCAGAGGAATACATTTTGGCCATAGCCGCTTCCATACCATAAGGCTCATGGGCTTCCTTCAATTCTGCTGCAGAGTAGTTCAAAAATCTTGCACAACGAAGCTTGGTAGCCATATCTGCAATCTTGAAGGAAATAGCCTGCTGGAAAGCAACCGGCTTATCAAACTGAATACGATCCTTTGCATATTCAACTGCACTCTCAAAGGCACCCTGTGCAATACCCAAAGCCTGAGAAGCGATACCGATACGTCCGCCGTCCAAAGTTGCCATTGCAATCTTAAAGCCCTGTCCTTCTTTTCCCAGAAGATTCTCCTTGGGAACCTTAACGTCATTAAATAACAGCTGACGGGTTGCAGAAGAACGAATACCTAATTTATCATAGTGATCACCAAATTCAAATCCCTTCCATCCTTTTTCCACGATGAAAGCACTGATTCCTCTGGTTCCAATATCAGGAGTAGTTACTGCGAAAACTACATATGTATCTGCTTCTCCACCATTAGTAATGAAAATCTTCTCACCATTTAAGATATAGTGATCGCCTTCCAATACTGCAGTGGTTTCCGTTCCGCCCGCATCAGAGCCTGCATTGGGCTCTGTCAATCCAAAAGCGGCAATTTTCTCACCCTTCGCACAGGGTACCAGATATTTTTGTTTCTGCTCTTCATTGCCGAAAGCAAAAATAGGCCAGGAGCCCAGGGAAACGTGTGCTGAAAGAATAACACCAAATCCGCCGTCCACTCTGGATAACTCTTCTACAGCAATGGCATAGCTTAAGGCATCCAGTCCCATTCCGCCATACTCCTTAGGGAAAGGAATTCCCATCCATCCCTTCTTCGCCATCATTTTTACCTGTTCCATAGGAAAGTGATTTTCCTGATCCCACTGGAATGCGTAGGGTTTTACTTCTGCCTCGGCAAATTCTCGAATCTGCTGACGAAGAATCTCATGTTCCTGTGTTGTTTTGAAGCTCATAGTTTTCCTCCTTTTTTATGTTCTTAATCGCTGA
>JBJELS010000238.1:0-7582 GCA_051879275.1 Lachnospiraceae bacterium | reverse complement strand
GAATGTGATCCGGCGGCTTGCGGAGGAGAATATGACCATGGTGGTAGTGACCCATGAAATAGGCTTTGCAAGAGAGGTAGCAGACCGTGTGGTTTTTATGGATGCAGGTTTTATTGTAGAGCAGGGGAAGCCGGAGGAAGTGCTTAGTCATCCCAAGGAAGCCAGAACCATCGATTTCCTGAATAAAGTACTGTAGTCCTATTATGCGAGGAGGGGATAATTATGAAAAAAATTATTACTATCAGCCGTGAGTTTGGTGCGGCAGGAACAACCATCGGACTGGAGGTGGCAAAACGGCTGGGCTATCAGTTTTATGATAAGGCGATTATCCTACATGGGGCAAAGGATAGTAATATGGATGTGGAAAGTGTACTGGAATGGGATGAGAAGGTGCAGACAGATTTTGGCTTTGCCCAAAGTCTGTTTGAATTTTATAATCGTTCTACCAGTGATCGGCTTTATAATGCACAGCGGGAGGTTATGCGCAAGCTGGCAGAGAAAGGAAGCTGCATTATTATTGGCAGAAATGCCAATACCGTTTTAAAAGAATTTGACCACTCTCTCCATGTATTTATCTGCGGTGAAGAAAAATGGCGTGTAGAATGGATGAAGAAAAAGCATCCCGAGGAGTTGGAAGAAAAGATTCGGGAGCAGATTAAGATGGTGGATAAAGCCCGTAAAAAGTACTGTAAATATTACAGTAATACGGAATTTGGACAAAGTGAAAATTACGATATCTGTCTGAATGTTTCCAAATTGGGTATTGAAGCGTGTATAGAGGTGATTTGTCAGTTGGCGAAGTAAGAGGATGAAAGGAAATGATGAAAAAGAAAGTTGTAGTCTTAGGCGGAGGGACGGGATCCTCTACCCTGCTTCGCGGATTAAAGGAATTTCCCGTGGATTTGACGGCCATCGTATCGGTTTGTGATGATGGAAGCAGCACGGGAGTGCTAAGAGAAGAGTTTAATATTCCTGCAGTAGGGGATATTCGCAGGGTTCTGGTAGCCTTATCGGAAACGGAGCCGTTGGTGATGGATCTGTTTAACTATCGCTTTCGTACAACAAGCGATTTGGATGGTCATACTGTGGGAAATCTGCTGCTTACGGCTTCTTCTGAAATCACAGGAAATTTATCAGATGGAATTGAGGCACTGAGTAAGGTATTTAATTTGAAGGGAAAGGTAGTTCCCTTGACGGAAGATAATGTAATTTTGATGGGAGAAATGGAAGACGGAAGTATTGTGGAGGGAGAGCATCACATTACCGGAAACAGACAAAAAATCAGACGGGTTTTTTATAAGGAAGAACCTGTTCCCACCAGAGAGGCGGTGCAGGCTTTAGAAGAGGCAGATCTGATTATTCTCAGTATGGGAAGTTTATTTACCAGTATTATCCCCAACTTAATCTGTGAGGAAATTCTAAAGGCTATAGACAGAAGCAGAGGAAAGTTGATGTACGTCTGCAATATGGTGACTCAGCCGGGAGAAACAGAAAATTTTACAGTATCTGATCATGTACGTCTTTTGAACCAATATTTAGGAGAACATAAGATTGATGTAGTTATTGCCAATGAGGGTAAGATTGATGGAGACATGGCCAGACGTTATGAATCTCTGGAGCAAAAGGATCCGGTGGAATTGGATCGAAAGGAAACGGAAAGTCTGGTAGACAGAGTGATTTATGATGATTATGTAACCGTAAAAAACAATCTGCTCAGGCACAATGTGATGAAGCTTAGTCTGCGGATTTTTGGGTATCTGCTGGAAGGAAAGGTAGAATGATGCCGAAAGAATCAATCAATAGAAAGAGGTGTCAAAAAGCATTGATTTCGGGAAAATAGCGGCCGCAGGACCGCTATTTTTATGCTCTTTGATCAAATGAGGATTTTATTTCCCCTTGAGTAATACTCATATAGGTATCCGTATCATTATGAGGAAATAACAGTTCCATATATAAGCTTCCCAGCAGATTGCGGATTTTACCTATATCAATATCGGGAACAGGCAGGGAATTAATTTCCAAATGCTTCAGATTATCCAGTATTCGCTCAATATTCATTCGATTGTCGGTTTCCTGTCTAGGCTTCTCTTCTGAAATTTTTGGGACAGGAGGTTCCATGATTGGCTTTGATTCAGGCAGCTTATAGACCACATTTTTACAGGTTTTTTCAAAGCACTCCGGATCATACTGTGCCAGATACCGTAAATCATCCATGGATAAATCCTGCTTATGATGAATTTTCAGATAGATATTAACAAGATGAGTATTTTTTTCCATGGCACTGCTCCTGTCATAAATTCATTAATGAATAGCCTTTCTATTTTTTATTTCGGCAAAAAAAAGGGAAAAACTTACTGGGAGTATAAATGATAAAAACAAATAAAAAACAGTTGACATGTGGATATAAGAGAGTTAAAATATGTAGCAAGCTACAGGAAGGCGCGCTGCAATGAAGAAAAGTGATGTGGGTTACCTGATCAAATTAATAAGTGATAAAATGCGGGCACAGGGAGATGCGGATTTGAAGGAATATGATCTTACCTTTTCCCAGGTGCGGATATTGAGCTATCTTCATCGATATGGGCCGGAGGCTACACAGAAGGATATTGAGAGCTATCTGGACGTAGCGCATCCTACCGTAGTGGGCCTGGTATCCCGATTGGAGAAGAATGGATTCGTGGAATGCCATCCGGATATTTCAGATCGGCGCAATAAGGTGGTCCGTCTTACTCCCAGAGCAGAGGAGATCAGAGGCAAGGTGGATGCCAAGAAGCATCAGAATGAACGACAGATGTTAAAAGAGTTTACGAAAGAGGAGGAGGAGGAATTACTTCGACTTCTTAAACGGCTCTACTCGAATATAGAGTAAATCTTATGCCGGCATAGTCGGCATTCATTTTTTGACAAAATGTAGCAAGCTACAAAAAAAGGAGGAGTATAATGTTAAAAATATTGCTGCAAAGTGTACGCCAGTACAAAAAAGACTCAATTAAGACTCCCATATTTATTACTGCTGAAGTGATACTGGAGTGTCTGCTTCCTTTAATTATGGCAGGCTTAATTGACGAGATGGGGGGAGGAAGTATAGGCCCGATTATTAAGTATGGAGTAATCCTGCTTATTCTGGCAACCTTTTCTTTGGTTTTCGGCATGCTGGCAGGCAGAACAGCTGCGACTGCTTCCTGTGGCTTTGCCAAAAATCTTCGACAGGATATGTTCTTTAAAATTCAGGACTTTGGATTCGGGGATATTGATTATTTCTCTACATCCTCACTGGTTACGCGGATGACGACTGATGTTACCAATGTTCAAAATGCCTATCAGATGATTATCCGAATTGCGGTAAGAACTCCGCTGATGTTGATTTTTTCCGTAATAATGAGCTTTAGGATTCATGCCGAAATGTCTTTAATCTTTCTGGCAATACTCCCCATTTTGGGTGTGGCGTTGTTCACAATTATTTTTAAGGTCTTTCCGATTTTCAAGAGAATTTTTAAACGTTATGATGCCTTGAATAATTCGGTTCAGGAAAATGTGGCAGGAATACGGGTGGTAAAATCTTTTGTTCGGGAAGAGTATGAAAAACAGAAATTTGAAAAGGCCTCAGAGGAGGTAAGGCAGGATTTTACCAGGGTAGAAAAGATTCTGGCTATGAATAATCCAATTATGATGTTCTGTATTTTTCTGGCAATGCTTCTGGTAAGCTTTCTTGGAGCCAAGCTGATTATCAACACAGGAGCTTCAGAATTGACTACAGGACAGCTGTCCTCTCTAATCAGTTATGGAATACAGATTCTTTCTTCCATGATGATGCTGTCCATGACCTTCGTTATGGTTTCCATGGCAGCAGAAGGATGTAGTCGAGTTGTAGAGGTATTAAAGCATGAAAGCTCATTGACTTCACCGGTTAATGGCATTACCGATGTAGCTGATGGAACTGTCGTTTTTGAACATGTAACCTTTCAGTATACTTCCACCTGTGAAAAGCCGGCACTTACCGATATTAATTTAAGAATTGAATCGGGACAGACCATTGGAATTTTAGGAGGTACCGGTTCTTCAAAAACCTCCCTGATTCAGCTGATTTCCCGACTTTATGACACCACTGACGGAAAAGTTCTGATAGGGGGAAGGGATGTCAGAGAGTATGATTTGGAGGCTCTTAGAAGTCAGGTGGCAGTAGTATTACAAAAGAATGTGCTTTTTTCGGGAACCATTAAGGAGAATCTGCGTTGGGGCAATAAAGAGGCCACGGATGAAGAGCTGGTTCATGTCTGTAAGCTGGCCAGGGCAGATGAATTTATTGAACAGTTTCCGGAAAAATATGATACCTATATTGAACAGGGTGGAACGAATGTATCCGGAGGACAGAAGCAGAGACTGTGCATTGCCAGAGCCCTGTTGAAAAAACCGAAGATTTTGATTCTGGATGATTCCACATCAGCAGTGGATACCAAAACCGATGCACTGATCCGAAAGGCCTTCCGTGAAGAAATACCGGATACCACCAAAATTATCATTGCTCAGCGGGTATCTTCGGTGGAGGATGCAGATCGGATACTGGTAATGGAAGAGGGGAAAATAGCGGAAGAAGGAACCCATGAAGAACTGCTTAAGCTGGGAGGAATCTACCGTCAGGTATATGATTCTCAGACGAAGGCCAGAAAAGAGTAAAGGAGGCTAATATGGAAGGACAAAAAAGAAATAAACAGCCTGTAAAGTCGGGAACCTTTATGCGTCTGTTGAAAACGATTCTGACCCATTATAAGATTCATATGTTTATCGTTGTCATTTGTATCGTGATAAGTGCGCTGGCTTCTACTGTAGCCACGGTATTTATGCAGCGGCTGATTGATGAAGTCATTACCCCTGGAATCAGTCAGGGATTGGCTGCAGTATGGCAGCAGCTGCTCTCCATTTTGGGAACCATGGCTGTTTTCTATTTATTCGGTGTGGCAGCCTCCTTTACCTACACCCGGCTGATGGCAACGGTAACTCAGGGGACACTGAAAAATTTAAGAAATGCCATGTTCAACCGAATGGAGACTTTACCGATAAAATATTTCGATACACATGCCCATGGAGACATCATGAGCAATTATACCAACGATACAGATGCCATACGCCAGACTATCGGCCAAAGCCTTCCCATGCTGATTCAGTCTGGTCTGTCGGTACTTTCCATGTTTATTATGATGCTTTATTACAGTGTCTGGCTGACCATAACCGTTTGGATTTTTATTGGAATCATGCTGACTATTACCAAAAAATTCGGTGCGGCAAGTACTCATTTTATGATGGAGCAGCAGAAATCTCTGGCCCGTGAAGAGGGATTCATTGAAGAAATAATGGAGGGACAGAAGGTAGTTAAGGTTTTCTGCCATGAGGAAGAAAGCAAGGCTGATTTCGTAAAGCTGAACGAGCAGCTTTTCGCTGACGGAGAAAAGGCGAATCAGGCGGGTAATGTGCTGATGCCTATTCTTCACAATGTGGGAAATCTGATGTATGTCCTGTTAGCCATTGTAGGTGCTTTGCTGGTACTGGCAGGAGCCCCTAATCTGGGACTGAGCGGAGGAGGGACGATTACTGCGGGAATTATTATCAGCTTTTTAAGTATGGCCAGACAGCTGTCTCAGACTATTGGGCAGATGTCCATGCAGGTCTCTACGGTAGCTATGGGTATTGCCGGTGCAGCAAGAGTATTTGACCTGATGGATGAGGAGCCGGAGAAGGATGAAGGCTATGTTACTCTGGTGCATGCGAAGTGGAACGGTAAAGGGGAGTTGGAGGAGGCTGAACAGCCCACCGGAATCTGGGCCTGGAAGCATCCCCATAGGGCAGATGGAACCATAACCTATGAGGAATTGAAGGGAGATGTGGTACTGGAGCATGTGGATTTTGGGTATGTACCGGAGAAGGAAGTGCTTCATGATATATCACTCTATGCAAAGCCGGGACAGAAGATTGCTTTTGTAGGAGCCACCGGTGCGGGAAAAACCACAATCACCAATCTGCTCAACCGTTTCTATGATATACCTGATGGTAAAATTCGTTATGACGGGATAAATATCACAAAAATAAAAAAGCCGGATCTTCGACGTTCTTTGGGTGTGGTACTGCAGGATGTTAATCTGTTTACGGGAACGGTAATGGAGAATATCCGCTACGGCAGGCTGGAGGCCACGGATGAGGAATGTATCGCGGCGGCAAAGCTGGCCAATGCCCACAGCTTTATCACCAGATTACCGGAAGGCTATCATACTATGCTTACGGGAAACGGTGCCAGTCTTTCTCAGGGGCAGAGACAGCTTTTGTCCATTGCCCGGGCAGCAGTGGCAGACCCACCGGTAATGATCCTGGATGAAGCAACCTCCTCCATTGATACCCGGACAGAGGCCCTGGTACAGGAGGGAATGGATAACCTGATGCTGGGCAGGACGGTATTTGTAATTGCCCACAGGCTTTCTACCATCCGTAATAGCCAGGCAATTATGGTATTGGACCACGGACGGATTATCGAACGGGGAGACCATGAGGAATTATTGGCCCAGAAGGGAACCTATTATCAGCTCTATACAGGTGCCTTTGAGCTGGAATAATAAAGAGAAGAAAGCTTCCACATGGTGGAAGCTTTTTACGTCCATCCCCCATCCAGGGTAATAATCTGCCCGGTCATATATTCAGGAGCATGAGAAAGCAGCAGAGCCAGTTCGGCCACCTCTTCGGGACGGCCTATTCGACAGGCAGGAATTTCCTCCAGGATTGCCTGCAGCTCTTCCATAGTAAAGCAGCCGTTCATTTCCGTCTCAATCATACCACAGGCAATGGCATTTATTTGGATATTGCTGGGGGCCAGCTCCTTGGCCAGTGCTTTGGTAAAGCTGTTCATACCACCCTTAGAGGCAGAATAGGCAACCTCCATACTGGCACCTACCTTTCCCCATACAGAAGAAATATTGATGATTCTCCCTTTTTTTTGCCGAACCATTGCAGGAATTGCTGCCCGACAGGTATAAAAGCAGGCATCCAGATTGGTGGACATCAGCCTTTTCCAGTCCGTTACCGACATTTCAGACAACAAGCCGATATAAGAAATACCGGCATTATTAATCAGCACATCCAGAGGGGGGAGGTGGGTGAAAAGCTCATCCACCATATCCGAGTCGCCCATATCGCAGCAAAAAATGTGACAACGGGTACCATAGGTGTTTTCCGCTTCCTTTTTCAATTCTTCCAACGAAGTTAAACGTTCACGGCAGGTTAAAAAAAGCTCGTAGCCCTCTCTGGCAAAGGCAAGGGCAGTGGCTCGTCCGATTCCCCGGGAGGCACCGGTGACTAAGGCAGTAGGTGCGGTCATGATTTTTTCTCCTTCACAGTAATAGTAAAGACTATTTTTATTCATAGTAAAGGAAGAGGGGAAAAAAGGCAATCGCAGAAAAGAAAAGATTGACAGCATTTATACAGAGTGATATAGTTGTTAACAGATGTTACGAAAATGTTACGAAGTGTGAAGAATTAATCAATAGGAGTATTTATGTCATATTATAAGGCCAGATTTGCTGCAGGAGTTTTAGCAGCAGCC
>JBJELS010000237.1:0-7604 GCA_051879275.1 Lachnospiraceae bacterium | reverse complement strand
TATGCTTATGTAGTGGACCGCAATGGTATCCTGTGCTATCATCCTGTTTCCAGTGAAATCGGCAGTCAGGTGGAGGTTTCTGTGATTAAGGAAGTGGTGCAGAAAATACAGTCAGGGAGTGCTTCCATGGATGCCGTAGCCGTTCAGTATCTCTATAATGGAGCTGAAAAGTATGCAGCCTACCATGTTACGGCTGACCAACAGTATATTTTGGTGGTTACGGCTGACCAGGATGATGCTTTGGCCGGGGCCAATGCCATTGTGCGCCTAAGCTCAATTGCAGGTGCTGTTCTGCTGGTGCTTTT
Source organism: Lachnospiraceae bacterium (assembly GCA_051879275.1). Classification (GTDB taxonomy): domain Bacteria; phylum Bacillota; class Clostridia; order Lachnospirales; family Lachnospiraceae; genus SFDP01. Next base: position 7,299 of record JBJELS010000237.1, on the reverse strand, counting down.
TGTTGCTGTGGCACTGGTTTTAAGCCGTATAATCATCAGGCCCATTCAGCAGCTGACCGATATAACCCTGGAGATTGCCAGCTTGGATTTCAGGGAAAATGAGACATTGGAAAAGATGAGTCAGCGTAAAGATGAGAGCGGAGCCATGGCTGAGGCCATTGACATGCTGAGAAGCCATCTGGCAGAAGTAATCAGCAGTATTATAGACAGCAGTACAAATATTAAAAACACATCGGAGCAGGTAGACTCAAAGGTAAGAACCATTACCGGAGCCATTGAACAGGTTAATCATGCTGTTCAGGAGGTGGCTGACGGAGCAGGCTCTCATGCAGATGAGACCCAGAAGGCAACGGACAATGTGGTGCTGATGGGAGATATGATTATAGAAAGTGCTGAAGAAATGGGACTTTTAGGAGAGCATTCCCGGGAAATGCTGGATGCCAGTAAGGAAGCGGCCCATACTTTGGAGGTGCTGGAGGAGATTAACCGGCATGCCACCGGTGCAATTCAGATTATCTATGAGCAGACCAATACCACGAATGAATCTGCATTAAAAATTCGTGAGGCTACGGAGCTGATTACCTCCATTGCTGAGGAAACCAATCTTCTTTCCCTGAATGCTACGATTGAAGCAGCCAGGGCAGGAGAACAGGGAAGGGGCTTTGCGGTGGTTGCCGGACAGATTCAAAAGCTTGCAGAACAGTCCAATGAGTCGGCTAAGCAGATTGAGGAGATTATTCACATATTGATTGAAGATTCCCAAAAAGCTGTACAGGCCATGGACGAGGTTAAGGAGGTTATGGGCAGACAGAACCAGAATGTGGATAAGACCAGAGAAAGCTTTACCCAGGTTCAGGAAGGTATTGGAAAGACCATGAACAGCATCGGCATCATTGCAGATAAGATGAACCAGATCGATGAGGCAAGGGATAATGTTGTGGATGTGGTATCTAATCTGACGGCTATTGCTCAGGAAAATGCGGCAAGTACACAGCAGACCTTTGCATCCGTACAGGAGGTAGGCAGCAATATGATTATTATCAGTGAAAATTCTGAAGACTTAAAAAGAATTGCAGATGCTTTTGAACAGGAGATGCAGGCATTCCAAATTTAGAAGTGATGTTGGATAAGGATAGACAGATGGGCAGGTCGAAGGATAATCGGCCTGCCTGTTTCTGATTCTTTACCAATAAGGGAAAGGAAATGAAAATGAAATTTGCACATATATCCGATTTACACCTGGGAAAAAAGCTGCATCAGCTTTCTCTTCTTGAGGATCAAAGGAGTATTTTAGAAGAAATTCTGCATATAGCAGAAAAGGAGAAAATAGACGGGCTTTTAATTGCAGGTGATATTTATGACAAGCTTTATCCGCCGGCAGAAGCTGTGGCACTTTTTGATTCCTTTCTTACCAGGCTGGCGACACAGAAATGTAAGGTGTTTGTTATCAGCGGGAACCATGATTCGCCGGAAAGAATTGCTTTCCTGGGAAAGCTGACAAGATTGGCGGGAGTATATCTTTCTCCGGTATATAATAAAGAAGTACTGGAAGTAACCCTGGAGGATGAATTTGGCCCTTTGCATATTTACTTGCTGCCTTTTATCAAGCCTGTTCATGTTCGCCATTTTTATCCTGAAGAAGAAATCAGAGACTATTCTCAGGCTATGGAAACGGTAATCAGGGAAATGGAGGTTCAGCCCGGGGAGAGAAATATTCTGGTAGCCCATCAGTTCGTTACGGGAGCCGTAAAGTGCGATTCTGAGGAAATTACTGTAGGTGGAGTGGATCAGGTGGCAGCAGAAGTATTTTCCTGCTTTGATTATGTGGCTATGGGACATCTGCATAGACCCCAGAGTGTCATGAGGCGGGAGATTCGATACTGCGGTACGCCTTTAAAATATTCTTTTTCGGAAAGTGGAGATAAAAAGTCGGTAACCATTGTGGAAATGAAAGAAAAGGGAAAGGTGGAAATCAGGGAAATTCCTCTTGTACCCAAAAGGGATATGGTACGGCTGAGAGGCTTCTTTGCAGAGCTGATAGAAAGAAGGGGACAGGAAAAGGAAGTAAGAGAGGATTATGTACAGATTACTCTTTTGGATGAAGAGGATGTACCGGATGCCTTTAATCGTCTGGCTATTCTTTATCCCGGTCTTTTACAGTTAAGCTATGATAATACCCGCACAAGAGAAAACCGGGAGATACAGGTACGGCGTGAGCATGCCGCCTGGTCGCCCGAAAAGCTGTTTGCAGGCTTTTATGAGGAAATGAATAATCAGCCCCTGAATGAAAAACAACAGCTTTATCTGAGAGAGAAAATGGAAAAAATCTGGAAAGGAGACTTGGGATGAGACCCTTAAGCTTAATCCTGTCGGCTTTTGGCCCCTATGCTGGTAAGACGGTTTTGGATTTTAGGGAATTGGGAGAACGGGGACTGTATCTGATTACCGGGGATACGGGAGCGGGTAAGACCACCATCTTTGATGCCATAACCTATGCTCTTTACGGTGAAGCCAGCGGAGATTACCGCAAACCGGAGATGTTTCGCAGTAAATATGCACAGGCGGGGATACCTACCTTTGTGGAGCTTTCCTTTTTATGCAGAGGAAAAGAATATCAGATAAGAAGAACGCCCAGATATTTAAGGCCCAAGGAACGGGGAGAAGGAATGACCTGGCAGAATGAAAGCGCCCAGCTTATTGAACCGGAAGGAAGAGTGGTGACCAAAACCACTGAGGTGACTGGAAGAATAACAGAAATTCTGGGAGTGGATCGCCAACAGTTTACTCAGGTTGCCATGATTGCCCAGGGGGATTTTCTGAAGCTGCTTCTGGCCTCTACAGAGGATAGGATGAAGATTTTTCGCCGAATTTTTAATACCGAAAAATACGAGCTTTTGCAGAATGAAATTGGAAAAGATTTCCGCAGTCTTTACGGAGAATGCGAGGACCTGAGAAAAAGCATAAGACAATATATTCAAGGCACCGTATGTGAAAAGGAACATGAAGCCTATTTACAATGGCAGAAGGCCACAGAAGAGAGAATGCTGTTGCCGGAGGCAATGGCTTTACTGGAAAGACTGGTGGAAGAGGATAGAAAAGTCAGCCGGGAAAAACGGGAGATGATTCGTTTATGGGAGGAAAGGCTGCAGAAGCTGACGGCACAGATTAATGAGGCGGACAGAGGTGAGAGGCTACAGCGGGAGCTGAAGGAAAAAGCCGTTTTACTGGAGAAAAAAGGACAGAGTCTGGAGGAGGCGGGAGAACGCTGTGAAAAAGCCGGGAAAGAGTTCTCAAGACTGGAAGAGTTGGGAGAGGAAATTTCCGGTATACGGGACAGATTGGCCCGTCTGGAGGAAGTTCAGAAGCAAAAAAATCAGCTTCAGCAGTTAAAGAAGTCCTATGAGCTGGCTCTGGCTGCTTATGAGCAGGGAAGTAAAAGCAGACAGGTTCTTCGGTGGGAATATCAAAAAACGGAGCAGGCCTTTTTGGATCATCAGGCAGGAATTTTATCCAAAACGCTGATTCCCGGAAATCCCTGTCCTGTCTGCGGCTCTACAGACCATCCCTTACCTGCACCCGTTTCCCATGAAGCACCGACAAAGGAAGAGTGGCAGGAGTCCAAAAGAAGACTGGAAAAAAAGGAAGAGGAGCTGATGGAGCTTAATCAAAAAGCGGCAGCCTTAAAAGGAAATGTAGAAGAAAAGGAAAGAAGCCTGGAGGCAAATTGCCAGGGCATGGAAGCGGGTGAAGAAGCAGAGCAGCTTTACCAGAAGCTGAATAAGCTGCAGGGCTTGAGAGAGAGAATCAGAAGAGAAAAGGAAGAGGCAGATAAAGCCTTAAGCAGACTTAAGCAGGATATGGCTTTATTGGCAGGAGAAATACAGGCAAGAGAGGAAGAGCTGAAAACAATAAAGGCTGGGAATCGGGAACAGCTTATGGATGAATTTCACCAATTAAACCATCAAAAAAAGCAGGAGTCGGAAGAGCTGGAAAAGAGAAGTCGGAGGCTGGAAAAAAACAGCTTTGCCTTAGAACAGATTGGCAAAAAGGCAAGAGTATTGGAAGAAAAGGAAGGAACCTATGGCTGGATGAAGGCTTTATACGATACGGTGAGCGGCAGACTGAATGAAAAAGGAAAGATTATGTTAGAGACCTATGTGCAGATGGCCTGCTTTGAACGGATATTGGAACAGGCAAATCTGCGGTTTGAAGCCATGACCGGAGGGCAGTACACCCTGATTCGGAAAAAGACGGCAGAAAACAATCGGAGTCAAAGCGGATTGGATCTGGAAGTAATCGACCATTATAACGGTTCTGTCCGAAGCGTAAAAACCCTATCCGGCGGAGAGGCCTTTATGGCCTCCCTCTGTCTGGCACTGGGACTGGCAGATGAAATTCAGGCATGCTCAGGGGGAGTAAGGCTGGATACCATGTTTGTGGATGAAGGCTTTGGCTCACTGGATGAAGAAGCGCTGGAACAGGCATTGATAGTCTTATCCTCTCTAAGTGAGGGAAATCGTCTGGTAGGAATCATTTCCCATGTTGAGGAGCTTAAGAGAAAAATTCCGGCACAGATACTGGTCAACAAAACCAAAACCGGCTTCAGTAATGCCAAAATTATCAATTGTCTTTAATTTGCTTTTTTTGTAAAATGGGGATAAATCGTTTTATGGAAGAAGGAAAAGGAAGAATGAAAACGGGAAGAAGATTATTGCTTTTGATTCTGCCGGTACTGCTGGTGCTGTCCGGCTGTAATAAGGGAAAGACCAAAATCGTGCTTTATACCGGACTGGGCAGACAGGAGGTTTTTCGTATTGAGAACACCTCCTGCAGTCTCCCTGAATTAATGGTATATCTGACCAATACCGGATGCCGTTATGAAAAGGTGTATGGAGAGCGAATCTGGCAGACCAGTCTGGAAGGTGTTACATTGGAAGACAATATCAAGGAAATGGTACTGGCCCAGATTTCTCAGATTAAGGCTATGACTCTGTTAGCCCAAAAGGAGCAGGTGGAGCTGACAAAGGAGGAAGAGGAAAAGGTTCGGAAGGCGGCAGAAGCCTATTATTCGGGACTGAATCAGAAGGAGATAGAGGTCATGGGGGTCGGTGAGGAAACGATACGCCAGCTGTACCGGGATTATGCCCTGGCCAATAAGGTTTATTATTATATCATTAAGGATATTAATCCTGAGGTAAGTGATGATGAAGCCAGAACCATTACGGTAGATCATATATTGATTAAAACCTACACCCTGGATGAAGGGGGAAATAAGAAGGAGTTTTCAGAAAGCAGGAAGCAGGAGGCTTTTAGCCGGGCTCTGGAAGTAAAAAAGATGCTTGATGAGGGTCAGGATTTCAGCCGTCTGGCAGAGCTTTATAATGAAGACGAACAGACGCAGTATTCCTTCCGTAAGGGACAGATGAATGCAGTGTTTGAAGAGACAGCCTTTAATTTGGGCAAAGGAGAAATCAGTGAGGTGGTGGAAACGGAATATGGTTACCATATTATTAAGTGCATTACCACCTTTAATCAGGAGGAAACCGATGCCAATAAGATTCAGATCGTAGAGGAAAAAAGAAAAGAGGTTTTTGATGAGCGCTATTCAGCCTTTGCCCTGGATCTACCCAAGGTAATGAATACAACGCTTTGGGAAAAGGTTGAGCTTATTCATGACGAAGAGGTAGATACCACTGATTTTTTTGAAATATACGAGGAGTATTTTGGCTCAAACAGCTTTTCACAGTGGATTTAGAAAAATTTAAGATTTATAAAACCCAGTAAAATCAAGGGATTCAGACTATTATTAGCACTCAAATCGATTGAGTGCTAATTTCCGGTTGACTTTTGAATTTTCCGGGAATAGAATAAAATCAATAAAATGAAGAAAGGAACGTGATAAATATGGCAGATAAACATGGAAACCTGTCCATTAACAGTGAAAACATATTTCCCATTATTAAAAAGTGGCTGTACTCAGACCATGATATTTTTTTCAGAGAATTAATCTCCAATGGCTGTGATGCCATTACCAAATTGAAGAAGCTGGATATGATGGGGGAATATACTCTTCCCGCAGATTATAAGGGGAAGATTCAGGTGATTGTCAATCCTCAGGCTAAAACGTTGACCTTTAAGGACAATGGAATCGGAATGACGGCAGAAGAGGTGGAGGAATATATTAACCAAATCGCTTTTTCCGGTGCTACAGACTTCATAGAGAAGTATAAGGATAAGACCAATGAAGATCAGATTATCGGTCATTTCGGTCTGGGCTTTTATTCTGCATTTATGGTGGCAGATGAGGTGCATATCGATACCCTCTCCTGGACGGAAGGCGCCGGAGCGGTTCACTGGGAATGCGACGGGGGAACAGAATATACGATGACAGAGGGAAGCAGGGATGAAGTTGGTACAACCATCACACTCTTTGTCAATGAAGACGTTTTGGAATTTTGCAACCAGTATAAAGCCAGAGAAGTGATTCAGAAATACTGCTCCTTTATGCCGACGGAAATTTATCTTTCCCAGGCAGACACAACAGAGACCCAGGTGATTTTGGAAAGCGAAAAACTGGATACGGATGAAGTGGTGGAAACCATTCAACCGGAGAAAAAAGAGGGAGAAGAAAAGGAAGAGCCGGTGAAGCTGAAAATCAAGAAGCGTCCCGAGCTGTTAAATGAGACTGAGCCTCTTTGGACAAGACATCCCAATGAGTGCAGTAAAGAAGACTATCAGGAGTTTTACCGAAAGGTATTTAAAGACTATAAGGAACCCTTATTCTGGATTCATCTGAATATGGACTATCCCTTTAATTTAAAGGGGATTCTTTACTTCCCTAAGATTAATATGGAATATGAGTCCATAGAAGGAACCATTAAGCTTTACAACAATCAGGTATTTATTGCCGATAATATCAAGGAGGTTATCCCGGAATTCCTGCTTTTATTAAAGGGAGTAATCGACTGCCCTGATCTGCCCCTTAACGTATCCAGAAGTGCCCTGCAGAATGATGGCTTTGTGAAAAAGATTTCCGAATATATTACCAAAAAGGTGGCGGACAAGCTTTCCGGAATGTGCAAAACGGATAAGGAGGAGTATGACAAGTATTGGGATGATATCAGTCCCTTCATCAAATTCGGCTGCTTGAAGGACGATAAGTTCTGTGAGAAGATGACGGATTATATCCTCTTTAAGAATCTGGAAGGAAAATATCTCACTCTGCCTGAGTGCCTTGAGGTTAAGCCCATAGATACAGAGGAGGGAGAAGAAAAAGCTGTAGACAGTGAGGGCAATGCC
>JBJELS010000236.1:0-1686 GCA_051879275.1 Lachnospiraceae bacterium | reverse complement strand
GCAGGCAGTCTGTATATCCTTTCTTCTAATACGGAGGGAATGCCTAACTCCCTGATGGAAGCTATGGCTATGGGGCTTCCGGTAATTTCCACGGATTGTCCCTGCGGAGGTCCCAGAATGCTGATTCAGCATGGGGTAAATGGCCTGCTTGTGCCGGTAGGAGAGGTAGAAGCCATGGCAGCAGCTATGGCAGAAATTATGGGTAACGAAGAAAAGGCGCGTAAAATGGGGATGAAAGCATTGGAAATTCGAGAAAAATTAAATCCCTTTTCGGTACATGAGCAATGGGAAAGCTATATATTATCCAAATGCAGATGATTAAGTTTTAGAAGAGGAAAGAAGTATGTGTGGAATTGCCGGCTTTTGCAACTGGCAGGGCGAGCCTGCCGGGCATCAGGAAAAGGAATACCGGGACAAAGTGGTAGAAACCATAGAAAAAATGAATCAGCGTATGCTCCATCGTGGGCCTGATGGAGGGGGCTGGCGTATCGAAGACGGAGGAGCCCTTGTTCTGGGACACAGAAGGCTTTCTATTGTGGATTTATCCGGAAACGGTGCTCAGCCGATGGAATCTCACAGCGGCCGTTTCTGTATTGTCTTTAATGGAGAGATTTATAATCACCCCCAGCTGAGAAAGAGACTTTTGGATGAGGGAAGGGTAAAGGAATTTAGGGGAACCTCGGATACAGAGGTACTTTTGGAGCTGTTTGAAGCCTATGGAGTAAAGGAAGGAATCGGCTTATGTAAGGGGATGTTTGCTATCGCTCTTTTTGACCGAAGGGAAAGGACTCTGTATCTGATCCGGGATCGAATAGGGGAAAAGCCCCTTTATTATGGTTTTATTAAAACCAGTAGCGGACAGGCCGATGGGAAGAAAAGCTTTGCCTTTGCTTCGGAGATAGGCTGCTTGGAGGCAATGGAGGGATTTTCCAATGCTATTAACCGCCGGGCGCTGCCCCTGTATTTTATTCACGGCTATATTCCTGCTCCCTATTCCGTTTACGAGGATATTTATAAGCTGGAGCCGGGAACCATTCTGACCATAAAGGCTCCCTATACCCGGGTAGAGACCCAGACCTATTGGTCTATGAAAGAAGCAGCCGGGGAGGGAGAGAAAAATCCCTTTACCGGAAGTGAGGAGGAAGCGGCGAAAGAGCTGGAAGGGCTGCTTAAGCAGGCAATCAGCGGGCAGATGATGGCAGACGTACCGGTAGGAGCTTTTTTATCCTCCGGTATCGACAGCACAACCATCGTTTCCTTGATGCAGTCCTTAAGCGATAAGCCTGTCAGAACCTTTACCATCGGTGTGGAAGACCCTGATTATAATGAGGCCGGGATTGCAGCCAAGATTGCAAAGCATCTGGGATGCGACCATACGGAAATGTATATTACACAGGAGGATGCAAAGGCGGTAATTCCCAAGCTTGCTTACATTTATGGTGAGCCCTTTGCAGACAGCTCTCAGATTCCCACCTATCTGGTGAGTAAGCTGACCAGACAGCATGTTACCGTCTCCTTAAGCGGTGATGGGGGGGATGAGCTGTTTTGCGGCTATGGGAGCTATAATTCCATTGACCGTATCTGGGGAAAGCTAAAGTCCGTTCCCTATCCCGTAAGAAAGCTGGCAAGCAGTCTGATTCTGCACGCTCCCATAAGCTTAAGCACAGTGCAGGAAACTAAGGCCAA
>JBJELS010000235.1:0-1692 GCA_051879275.1 Lachnospiraceae bacterium | reverse complement strand
CATATTTTTCTGTCGGTACAGGTAATAGGGCTTCATCCCCATTTCCCTTGCCGCATTGGCTGCAGCTTCCATGTTGGCCTCCGTATTCTGCAGACCCTCTGTACCATTTTCTTCTATCCATTGATTCATCTTCGAGGCTCTTTTTATGGCCAGAGAGTGAACAGTCAGGCTGTCCGGTGCCAGCTTCTTTATCTCTTCCATAGTCGCCGAAACATCCTCAGGACCCTCTCCCGGAAGTCCCAGAATCAAATCCATATTGATATTTTCTATTCCTGCCCTACGGGCAAGATAAAAGGCCTCCTTTACCTGCTCCACAGTATGGTGGCGGCCAATAATTTTCAGCGTTTCCTCTTTCATGGTCTGGGGATTGACAGAAATCCTGTTCACCCCATAGTCCTTCATCACCTTAAGCTTCCCGGCAGTTATGCTGTCTGCCCTTCCGGCTTCCACAGTAAATTCCTTTACTGCCGAAAAGGTAAACCTGCTCTGCAAAGCACTAAACAGCCGGGCCAATTCCTCCGGCTCCAGGGTGGTCGGCGTACCGCCGCCAATATATACGGTATCCAGAATCCTTCCCCTGAAGGCTTCTGCTACATAGTCCATTTCCTTCTCCAAAGCGGTGAGATAATCTCCCACCCGCTTTTTCCACTGTCCTATAGGATAGGAAGTAAAGGAACAGTACAGACAGGTGGTGGGACAAAAGGGGATTCCCACATAAAGGCTATACCCCTCCTCCCAATGTATACGGGAAAGAATTTCTCTTTCCCGTAAGGCAATATCCACACTTAAGGCTGCCTTCTCCATACTGGCATCGTAATGGGTCCGCATATGGGAAATAATCTCTTCCCGGGTTTTTCCCTCTTCCAAAAGCCCATAGGCTATTTTGGTGGGACGGATTCCGGTCAGATTTCCCCAGGGCAGAGTTTTTCCCGTATAAGCGGAAAGCATGGTGTAAAGCAGATGCTTTAACTTACTCTTTACACTGCTTCTGTTCTCTTTTGGCAAAAGTACTTCACTATTCTCGTCTTCATTAACTCTGCAGATTAGTCTTTCTTCCTTAATCTCCACCTGAACCGTGGGCATATGGGAAGAGGATTCCATTGCCTCCTCAGCTTCTGTTAAAATCTTGACATCTTCAGCAGGATAAAAAGCCTTTATCAGCGAATGGATATCATATTCAAATCCTGCCGGTCTTAGCTTAACAATAATCACATCAGCCTCTTTCTATGCACAAAAAGGATTGTACCTTTTCTCGTCTCCAATGGTGGTAAAGCCTCCATGACCGGGATATACCTTTACCTCATCAGAAAGACACATCAGCTTTTCCTTCAGGGAACGGCTTAAGGTCGCCGCACTTCCCGTAGGAAAATCGGTTCTGCCCACAGAGCCTTCAAAAAGAGTATCCCCGCTGATCAAAATTCCGTCCTTCTCAAAATAATAGCAGCAGCTTCCTGCCGTATGACCGGGTGTAGCAATCAGCTTTATCTCTATTCCCTCTATATTCAATAGAGTATCCTCTTTCAAATACTCATCTACGGTAACGGTAACCGGTCTGCCCACCATCTCAGATACATTTAATCCGGTATCCTCACACAGAGGCTTTTCCTTTTCCCATGCATACACTCCTGCTCCCGTCAGCCGTCTTAATTTATTGCAGCCAAAAACGTGGTCAAAATAGGCATGTGTCAGGAA
>JBJELS010000234.1:0-7706 GCA_051879275.1 Lachnospiraceae bacterium | reverse complement strand
TATAAGAGGGCCTTCTTCCCTCCTGTCTGGGATAGGTCAGACTCCCCGGATTAACAACAAGAATCCCCTTTTCTTTCACCACGACAGGACGATGGGTATGACCATACACTACCATATCCACCCCTCTGTCAACGGCTTCTTCTACTAAGCCTTCATGGCCCAGAGTGACACAATATTGATGTCCATGTACCAGTAAAACCCGGTACTTTCCCAGCTGAAACTCCTTTTCCCTGGGAAGCTCCGAAAAATAATCATTATTTCCCCGAACAATCTCCACCGGACAACCACAGGCTTCAGCAATTAAATATTCTCCACCTTCAGCATCTCCGCAATGAATCACCATATCCAGAGGTTTGCTTTTCTCCACTGCTGCCAGATAATTGTCATGTTTTCTATGGGTATCACTTACGATTAAAACTCTCACACTCTGCCTTCCTTTCCCAGCTTCTTTTCTAGAACCTCCTTCATCATTCGCAGAGCCTTTCCCCGATGGCTGGCTTCATTTTTCTGCTCCATAGACAGCTCTGCTGTAGAACGTCCGTATTCCGGCAGATAGAAAATCGGATCATAGCCGAAGCCATTTTCTCCCCTCGCCTCCTGTCCGATTACTCCCTCCATTGCCGCAGTTACTGTTTTACAGTCTCCGTCAGGAAAAACAGCAGCAATGGCACAGACAAAACGGGCAGTTCGCTTATCCTCCGGCACCCCCTTCAGACGCTCCAGAATTTTTTGATTCTTAATGGTATAGGAGGTATCCTCTCCCAAATAGCGGGCAGAGTAAACTCCCGGCTCCCTGTTCAACCAGTCAATTTCCAGCCCGGAATCATCTGCCAGTACAATTTCCTTACAGATCTTCGCAACTGCCTTTGCCTTAATTATCGCATTGTCTTCAAAGGTAGCCCCATCTTCAACTACATCTGCCTCAATGCCGGCTTCCTTCATAGACAATATCTCCAGCCCGGTATCCTCTAAAATTGCACGTATCTCCTTCATCTTTCCTTCATTTCCCGTAGCAAAAACAATCCTGTTCACTTTTCCATTTCCTCTCTTGCCACTATAATTCCCTGGTAAATTCCCCGGGCAAGTCTTTCCTGATATTCTTCTTTTCTCAGTAAAGCTGCTTCTTCACTGTTGGTCAGATATCCCATTTCAATACTGACAGCAGGTACCCGACATATATGTAATAGAGGATATTTACCCTCCTCATCCGGAAAAATTCCGTTGGCCTTTCCCTGAATTGTGATCACCAGCTGGCGCAGGATAATATCTGCCAGCCCGGCATTGGTCATTCTGCTGGAATAAAAATCCCCATTATAGACAGCTGCCGTCCCCTGGGTTCTTTCATTATCAGGATCTGCATTTACATGTAAATCCAGAACCATATCCGGCTCAACAGCTTCTATAAGCTTCCCCCTGCTTTCATTGGAAATATCTGTATCATCCTTTCGGATAACAAAAATACCAATGTCTCCTTCCGAAGCTAATTCTTCCAGAAATCCCCCTACGGCCAGGGTAATTTCCTTCTCCTGCAGATCGTTAACTACATTTCCCAGATTAGTGCCGCCATGAGCGGGATTGACAATAACAATAAACCTGTACTGTTCTTTTTCCTTCAGAATAGTCTGAGTCAGCTCATCCAGATTCCCCTCTCCCTCCTGATCGTGCTCCTCAATGATTACCCTGGATTTATTGGCCGAATACCAGAATAAGACGATCAGGCACAGTGTCAGAAAAACGGTGCCTATGCGGAGACTCCATGTCCATAGTTTACCCATCATTTTTAGCTTCTCTCCTGGGCGGTTTAGGTCCCTGAAACTGATAAAAATAGGTTTTCATCATTCCATTGTAAATTTTGCGGTTCTTGTCCGCCTTTCTTCCGATATCTCTTTCGGCCTCCTCATAAGCAGTAATCATATACAAAGACCAGCTATCCAGCTGCCGATACCTTTCGCCAATAGTCTCATACAGGGCTCTGAGATTCTTTTTTTCCTCCAGGCGCTCCCCGTAAGGAGGATTGGTAATGATAAAGCCATATTTCTTGGCATGGCTTAAATTGGACACCTCTCTTACCTGAAAATGAATCAGCTTCTCTACACCTGCAAGACGGGCATTTTCCCGGGAAATAGCTACCATTCGTTCATCCACATCATAGCCCTGAATATCCGTATTTATAGATAAATCCACCAATTCTCCTGCTTCATCCATGGTATCATACCATTCCCGTCTGGAGATCAGATGCGGCCAGCTCTGGGACAGATAATCCCGGTTCATTCCCGGTGCCATATTGGCCGCCATCATAGCCGCTTCAATAGGAAAGGTTCCACTGCCGCAAAAGGGGTCCACCAATATTCTGTCTTTTCTCCAGGGCGTAAGCATAATCAAAGCTGCTGCCAGATTTTCTGCAATAGGTGCCTTTGCTGTCAGCTTCCGATACCCCCGTTTATGCAGAGAAGCACCGGTTGTATCCAGTCCAATGGTTACTTCATCCTTCAGCAAAAAGACACGCAGGGGGAAGCTCTCTTTGTCTTCCTCAAACCAGTTCACATGATAAACCTTTTTCAATCGCTCCACAATAGCCTTTTTCATAATTGACTGAATATCGGAAGGGCTGAATAACCTGGACTTTACACTGGCCGCCTTTGCTACCCAGAACTTTCCGTCCTTGGGAATAAATTCTTCCCACTCCAGTTCTCTGGTCTGATCAAACAATTCTTCATAAGTAGTGGCTCTAAAGCTCCCCACCTTGATTAAGATCCGCTCTGCCGTTCTTAAAAAAACGTTTCCTCGGCAAACAGCCTCTCCATCTCCCAGAAAAGTAACTCTTCCGTCCTCTACCTTAATCACGTCATAGCCTAATTCGATTATTTCCTTTTTCAGCACCGCTTCAAGTCCAAAATGACAGGGTGCAATCAATTCAAATTTTCTCATAATCCTATATTAATTGAGCAGACAAAAATTTTCAAGACAAAAGGGCAGGTTTGCTTTAACCCGCCCTTTTGCCAACTCATTCTTTTTCTTAATATTTATTTCCCATGGAATCCTTACAGTTCGTGCTGTTACCTGCATTGCTTGCATTTTTGGAAGCATTGGAGGCATTGGAAGCGTTGGAAGCATTAGATGTCTTGTTCTGTGCTTTGTCATTATTCGCCGCATTAGATGCTTTGTTCTGGGATTCATTCTGTGTTGTGTTATAATCGTTCTTTGCCATTTCTACTCCTTTTTGCAGAAAAACTGCATACATGTTTTTGGTTACATCAAGTAGTATGGCCTGTTTTGCTTTTCCTATTCAATTTCCCAAAAAATATTTTTCAAAGCGCTACAGGAGATTTTTAATAAAACGATAGAACAGAACACCTGCAAAAATCACCAATAGATAGGGTAGGAGCCAGGAAATCAGCGTAAACACTACAGTTAGCACGCAAAACACCACCAGGCAAAGCAAAATGCTGAACAGCCAGCCCGGCAGGCGAAGGGTTTTGCCGTTAAATTGGACGTAACGATCATTGGGATTCATCTCATCCTCTTCAATATACTCTTCCCGATAATCCTCACCTATAGTATCTGCCCCCTCCATGCCCGTAAGGGTCTTTGCAATTAATCTGGGGTCTCCCAGCTCTTCCATTACCTGCTCTTCACTTTTTCCCTGACGGATTTCACCATCAATATATTCTGTATAATAGCGTAGATGCTCATTAACCTGTCGATAATCCAGACTGCCCGACAGATGCTTTCTCAGTCCATCCAAAAAATCCTGCTTTGTCATATGCTCTCCTGTTTTTCCCCTGCTATATCCTTAATCACTTCGGAAGCAATAATTAATCCTGCCACAGAAGGAACAAAGGCCGTACTCCCCGGCAGAGTCCTTCGGACTCCTTTGTCCTCCCTTAACTGCCCTAATTGAACTGCAACTTCCTCCGTGGAGAATACTACCTTTACTTCTTTAATTCCTCTTTTTTTCAATTCCCGTCTCATCACCTTGGCCAGCGGACATACACTGGTCTTTGTAATATCTGCCACCTTAAACTGTGTAGGGTCCAGCTTATTCCCTGCCCCCATACTGCTGATCACAGGAACCCCGGCAGTTTTAGCTGCCTCAATAAGCTGAAGCTTTCCCGCTACCGTATCAATACAGTCAATTACATAATCATATTGGGAAAAGTCAAACTGTGCCGCCGTCTCGGGAAGATAAAAACAGGGATACACATTAATCCGGATATCCGGATTAATATCCTTCGCCCGCTCAGCCATCACCTCTACCTTAAGCCTTCCCACCGTAGAATGAAGAGCCACTATCTGCCGGTTCAGGTTGGTCAGAGATACCCGATCATGATCAACTAAATCCAGTCCACCTACTCCGCTTCTGACTAGGGCCTCCACAGCATGTCCGCCTACTCCGCCTATTCCGAAAACAATTACCCTGGCCTTTTTCAGCCGTTTCATGGCTCCTTCTCCCAGAAGAAGCTCTGTTCGGCTAAAAGGTCCCGGACTATCTGTATCCATAATTTGTTCCTGGGCCATTTTCTCCTTCTCCTACTGTGCCTGCTGATTTCTCTTGTCCAGAAGCGGTATGATTATCCAATATCCTATGGCTCCTGCTACTGCCGTTAATATCCCGATAAACTGGGAGGTAGACATAATTCCCACAGTTCCCCGTTCATCATTTCTGAAAAACTCTAATACAAACCGCCCCAGACTGTATAAAATCAGATACAGCATGGTTGCTCTTCCTTTGATTCGCTCTTTTCTGCCATACCAGAGAAGAATTCCCATCAGCAGAAAATCTCCCGCTGACATAAACAGCTGGGTAGGCAAAAGCTTAACTCCATTTGGTGCATAGGCTGAATGGGTAAACACTACTCCCAGACAGGAATCTGTTTCCCTTCCGTAACAACAGCCGGCCAGAAAGCAGCCAATTCGTCCCAATGCCTGTGCCAATGCCACCGACGGCACCATTAAGTCCAAATACTGAAGTAAGTCCAGCTTCTTCACTTTACAATAAAAATATAGGGTAATTATGGCACCGATAATTCCTCCAAAGACCACGAAGCCTTCAAAGGAAAGGAATTCTTTCGGATTTTGCAAAAAGCTTTTCCACTGTGTCAGAATATACAGTATTTTAGCCCCCAGAAAGCCAAAAACCACGGCAAAAAAGGTCATTCCATATACGGCATCCGAGCTGAGTCCCTTCTTCTTCGCCCGATAATCCCCCAGAAGCAGGGCAGCCACCACACCTAAACCAATCATCAGTCCATAGCCGTGAACGGTTATGGGGCCAATGCTAAATAACTCATTATGCATAAACTATCCAGTCTTCTTTCCTTAATTTTTATTACTGTATCATAAAACCATTAACGCTTCAATGAGTATGGCATAAAGGTTTTCTAAAAAAAACATTAACTTCCTTTAAAGCTGCAGACAGCCATCTTGGCCAAAATAGTATCGCTGGCCGTTAATCCGCTGCCATCCCTTCACCATACGTCCATTTCCGTTAAAGTAATAAGTATTATTACAGTAGCGGATAAAGCCGGTACGCATCTTTCCGTCGGTTCCGAAGAAATACCAATACTTTCCTACCTGGGTCAGCTGCTTCTGTACTATACCATCCGTACTAAAGTAATAGCGTCCTTTATCAATGGTTCTCCACCCGGTCAGGGCAGCCCCTTTCTTAAAGAAATATTGGGCACCGTTCACAGGGTTTTCCCACCAGCCTTCTTTTGCAATACCATTTTCATCATAGTAATACCAGGTTTTTCCCACACGGAAAAGTCCCGTTTTTCTTTCACCGCTGACAGAATCAAAGTAGTAGCGCTTGCCCTCTATGGTCTTCCATCCTTTAGCCAGGGTCTTCCCTTTGATCAGGTAAAAGAACACATCTCTTCCATTTTCCGTAACTTGTACCAGATTATTCTCCCAATGAATCTGCTCACTGGGAATCTGCTGCTTCGTCTCATAGGAAAAATAGTGCCAGGCTCCTTCAATCTTCTGCCAGCCCGTAAGAAGAATCCCCTTAGAGTTGGCATAATAGGTCTTTCCCTCTATCCAGCCGGTTTGCCGAACTCCTTTTTCCAGATAATAGGTATTCTTTCCCAGGACCAGTAATCCCTGCTCGTCTCCCTTTTCCATTGCGTAGGTTGTGGGATTAAAATAATAACGCTTTCCTGCTACTGTCTGCCAGCCCTTTAAAACAGTTTTGTTTCGATAAATACAATACTTCTCTCCATTAATTGTATACCAGTACCATTTTCCGTCCTCCACCTGATAATCGGACAGCGCTTCTTCTTTTCCTCTCTCGGGACTGTAAGCGGCAGTGCTGAAAAATCTCCATATACCGCCTATTTTCCTAAAACCGGTCTGCAGACTTCCGTTAGAGGCAAAATAATACTTTTCTCCCTCTATTTCCCTCTCTCCGGTATATCTTACACCCAGTCCTGCTCCCGGTTCCCCGGAGGTATTTCCATAATAAGTATTTTTTCCCACGGTATAAAAACCGATTTGCAAAACTCCACCATTGTCAAAGTAGTACTTTGTTCCCTTTATGGTTTTAAGTCCTTTGGCCACGGTTTTTTTGCCAATCAAGTAAAAGTATAATGTTTCCTTCTCATCGGTGGTTACCACAGCCCAGTTGTCACTTCTGATTTCACTGTGCTGCAAAGCTCCGGTTTGAGGGTGGTAATAGCACAGGCTGCCATTAACCTTCTGCCAGCCGGTCAGTAAAATTCCTTTCTTATCCGCATAATACCTTTTTCCCCGAATGTTCTGCTCTCCCGTGAGGATTCCCTGAGTTCCTTCCTCATAGCTTCCAAAGAGATAAAAGTATTTCCCTACCTGCGCGGGTCCTTCTGCAAGAAAGCCCTCCTCGGTAAAATAGCATTTTCTTCCCTGAATCGTTTGCCAGCCGGTAACCGGCCTTGTGCTGCGATGTTCAATGTACATCCAGCCTTCACCACTGTCATTGGACAGTTTCTGCCATCCATAGACAGATTGGGGAGTCAGCAGATATCCGGTTGCTCCATCGCTGCTTAAAGTAAAGGATACCCATTCTCCCTTCTGTCTATCCACCGAAGCTTCCCCTGTCATGCTCATATCACTGCCGTTAAGCTTCCACTGATAAATCGCATTTTTTCCTAAAAATACTTTTCCTATGTCCTGCCCGTAAAGAGTCAGCTTAATGTCGGCACAGGAAGGAAGCTGTTTAGGGACTATGAGCTGAATATAAGCTTCTTCCGTAAATTCTTCTGCAAGCTCTGCCCCGGAAGTAATCAGTTGGGTATTCAGGGAACAGTCCTGATAAGCGTTACCTTTCCTCAGTCCTTCAAAGCTCCAAAGATACTGTGTATCCCCCTCCTGAACAATATAGGAAAACTGCAGATTATAGTTTCTGTCCGCACAGAGTTGCAGCAGCTTTCCGGGTACTGCTTCCGGAATATTTTGACCCTTGTAGTCAATCCTGATATTTGCTCCCTCTCCAGGGCTTAGCCTCTCCAAAGCCAGACATAAATCATTCAGACTGCCAAACTCTTTTGCCCCTTCCGTTGAATCAGGGCTCATGCCTTCATAGTTCAGGCTCCAGTCGGTACCGACGTTCTCCTCCTCCTGAAGAGAATTTCCACTGGCAGAAAAATTCATCCTCACAAAAGCTTTCCTGGTTACGCTGTTTGCATAGGTAACATAAAGACGGTCTCCATAAGCAAAAATCCCCAAGCCTG
>JBJELS010000233.1:0-1710 GCA_051879275.1 Lachnospiraceae bacterium | reverse complement strand
AGACCGGGGAATTCCTGCTCAACCTCCCGTTTAAACTGTAAGGCAGATTCCTCATTATAGGTATAGGCCATCTGCAGCTGAACATGATCAATTCCATTGAAACGGGTCTCTATATCATTTTTAATGGCATTGATCATTATTTTCTTTCCCTGAGAAGAGGTTCTGGCCTTTGCAAAGGCATCCAGTTTTTCTCCCTGAATGGTCAGCACCGGCTTTAACTTTAAAATGGTACCCAATGCTGCTGCCGCAGGAGTAATACGTCCTCCTTTTTTCAGGTAATAAAGGGTGTCCAGCATAATATAAATACTGGAATTAAACTTGTCCTCTTCCAGGATTTTCTTAACCTCTGCTGCACTTTTTCCGGCCTCTGCCAGAGCAATGGCATCCATAACCGACTGTCTCTGAGTAACGGAAATTCTTTGATTATTTACCACCTGCACCCTGCCCTTATAATCCTCAGCCAGCATATGGGCAGTCTGGCACGAACCGCTTAATCCGCTGCTCATGGGAATATGCACCACTTCATCATATTCCTGAAGCAGGGCATCAAACATATTGGTAACGGATTCCGGTGAGGGCTGCGAGGTGCTGATATCGCAATTATCCTGAAGCCGTTCATAAAACTTCTCCTGTGTCAGAGTAATATCCTCAAAATAGGTCTCTCCATCCATAATAAAAGGCATAGGCAATACAGATATCCCTAAATTCCTTCCTTCTTTCTGGGTAATCCCGCTGTTACTGTCGGTCATTATCGCTACTTTTGCCATTCAACTTATCTCCATTTTCGGTTTATCAATCTATTCACAGCCCATCTGAAACGCTTTAGACTGTGATTGTTTCCATTTTACTTTTAAATGCTTCTAAAGTCAACCCTGGCTCCTTTTCCTGCCCGGAAGCTTTCCAACCAGGGATAAGCCTCCTCAGGTCTGTCCCCACTTAGGATTTCATCCGCCAGGGCTGCCGTCTCCAAAAGGATCTGGGAATCATTATAGATGTCACCTACGGCAAACTGCAGCTCTCCGCTCTGTCTGATTCCGAAAATATCACCGGGGCCTCTCAGCTTCATGTCTTCATTGGCCAGATAAAAGCCATCATTGGATTGATTCAGCAGCTCCAGCCGTTTGGAGGTATTCCGGTTCTGATTGCTGTTAATAAAAATACAGTAGGACTGCTCCTTTCCGCGTCCCACTCGTCCCCTCAGCTGATGAAGCTGTGCCAGGCCAAAGCGTTCTGCATTTTCAACCAGCATAACGGTAGCATTGGGGACATTGATTCCCACCTCAATTACTGTAGTGGAAACCAGGATGTCAATTCTATGCTCTCCGAAGTCCTCCATAATCTGATTTTTCAGTGCCGGCTTCATTTTCCCATGCAGACAGGCCACCCGGGCTCTGCTTCCAAAATAGGCTGCCAGCTTATCCCCGTAAGAAAGCACATTTTCCAGATTTTCCATTTCTCCCTCTTCCACCATAGGGCAGATGCAGTAAATCTGATGACCCTTTTGTATCTCTTTTTCCATAAAGGCATAGGCCTTGGGCCGATAAGAGGGATTTACCACGCAGTTTTTTATGGGCAGCCGTCCTACCGGCATCTCATCCAAAATGGATAGATGCAGATCACCGAATAAAATAATGGCCAGTGTTCTGGGAATAGGTGTTGCACTCATAACCAGAATGTGGGTGTTTTTTCCTTTTTCCTGTAAAAGAGTAC
>JBJELS010000232.1:0-7781 GCA_051879275.1 Lachnospiraceae bacterium | reverse complement strand
TATTTTCCAGAAGAAACATATTCACATCCAGTGTTTTCAGCTCTTCCTTCTTTTTCAGGTAAATTTTGGCCTTTTCCGACTGCTTTTCCAACGGACCGATCTGCTTTTCCAGCTCAGAAAGAATATCGTTTACCCGGATCAGATTCTGTTTTTCATCCTCCAGCTTCTTTACCGCCGCTGCTTTTCTTCGCTTAAATTTTACGATACCTGCCGCTTCATCAAAAAGCTCTCTCTTTTCCTCCGGCTTACCGCTCAAAATCTTATCAATCTGCCCCTGCCCGATAATGGAATAGCCTTCCTTACCGATACCCGTATCGTAAAAAAGCTCGTTTACATCCTTAAGTCTGCAGGCCGTACCATTAATCAGATACTCACTTTCACCGGAGCGGTACAGACGACGGGCTACCGTCACCTCATCATAAGCAATAGCCAGCTGATGGTCACTATTATCCAGGGTAATAGCCACATAAGCATAGCTTAAGGGCTTTCTGGTTTCTGTTCCGGAGAAAATCACATCCTGCATGGATGCCCCCCTCAGCTGTTTGATTCTCTGTTCCCCCAGTACCCAGCGCACTGCATCTGCCACATTACTTTTTCCGCTGCCGTTGGGGCCCACGATACCGGTAATCCCATTATGAAACTGAAAGGTAATTTTATTGGCAAAGGATTTAAATCCCTGTACCTCAATCCTCTTTAAATACATCTTATTAATCCGTTTCTATCCGATTTTTATCCTGCTTTTTCAGCAGAAGAATTGCCTCATAAGCTGCCTGCTGCTCTGCTGCCTTTTTTGTCCGTCCACGTCCAAATCCAACACGCTTATCGTTTAAAAGAGCCTGTACCGTAAATTCCTTATTATGATCGGGGCCGCTTTCCTCCAACAGTTCATATACCAGTCTCTGTCCCGGTTTTGTCTGTATCATTTCCTGCAGAACCGTTTTACTGTCATGGAAAAATACCTGACTTTGGGAATCCTCCAGAATAAACCGATGAACAAACTCACGGGAAGCGGCAAGTCCGCCATCCAGAAAAACAGCTCCAATCAATGCCTCCAGTACATCTGAGGTAATGGAGGCTCTCTCTCTTCCTCCGGTAGCTTCCTCTCCCTTTCCCAGGAGAATGAAGCCTCCCAGCTCAACCTTTCTGGCACACTGGGCCAGGGCCGGCTCACAGACGATGGATGAGCGAAGCCTGGTCAGCTTTCCCTCCGGCATATCCGGATACTGATGAAAAAGATACTCGCTGGTCAAAAGCTCCAGTACCGCATCTCCTAAAAATTCCAGACGCTCATAATCCCCTTTTCTTCTGATCTTCTGCTCATTAGCATGAGAACTATGGGTAAGAGCCTGCCTTAAAAGCTCCTTTTTCTTAAAATGGTATCCTATTCGTTTTTCCAATTCTTCCAACGGGTATCCGGCCCTCATTTTCCTTGCCCCTCATTTCCTGCTGCCATAACTCGAAAAAGCCCTTGACGGGCTTTCGACTGTTACTTATTGTCCATTAGTTAATCGCAGCTTTGATTAATTCCACTGCTTCCTCTACAGTAGTGATATTCTCCGCACTTTCCGGTGAAATTTCAATGTCAAATTCTTCTTCCAAACCCATAATAATCTGAAAAACATCCAAAGAATCTGCTCCCAAATCATCAGCAAAGGTAGATTCCATAGTGATTTCATCCGGATCTACACTTAATACCTCAGCAATTACTTTTTTTAATTTTTCAAATTCCATTGTACTCTGTCTCCTTTACGATGACTTTTTTAATTTTTTCATTGATTTCCTGATCCTTGAAGGTCTGGCACTGCAGAATCGTGTTTTTAATCTCTACAGCCTTGGAGCTTCCG
The DNA here is from genome assembly GCA_051879275.1 of Lachnospiraceae bacterium. Taxonomy (GTDB): domain Bacteria; phylum Bacillota; class Clostridia; order Lachnospirales; family Lachnospiraceae; genus SFDP01. Next base: position 5,937 of record JBJELS010000232.1, on the reverse strand, counting down.
TGAGTCTTCACCACCAGCCTCTTCAGGCCCAAAAGCACAGCACCGCCATGTTCCTCAAGCTGAAAGCCCTTCAGGCTTTCCTTCAAAGCCGGCTTTACCAGTAACGCCCCAATTTTACTCCTTAATGAGGTCATCATTCCCTGCTTTACCGTCTGGATGAGCGCACTGCCCACACCCTCGTACAGCTTCAAAATAACGTTTCCCACAAAGGCCTCACAGACAATAACATCTGCATACCCCTGGGGAATATCTCTGGCTTCAATGCTTCCGATAAAATTGATTCCGGAAGCTTCTTTAAGAAGCGGAAAGGTTTCCTTTACCAGGGCATTTCCCTTCTCCTCCTCGGCACCGATATTGACAATAGCAACTTTTGGGTTAGTAATTCCCAAAACATTCTCCATATATACAGAACCCATCTTGGCAAACTGAACCAAATGAGATGGTCTGGCATCTACATTGGCACCGCAGTCTACCAGAAGGGAGGCTCCTTTAAGGGTGGGAATCAACGGCGCCAGCGGCGGCCTCTCCACTCCCTTAATCCGTCCTACAACCAGCTGGCCTCCTACCAGAACTGCTCCTGTACTGCCCGCAGAAACAAAGGCATCACAGGTTCCTTCCTTCACCAGCTGCATGGCTCTTACAATGGAAGAGTCCTTCTTCTTACGAATAGCCATTACCGGTGGCTCCGCCATTTCAATGACCTCTCTTGCATCTACCACTTCAATCCGGTTTTCCTCATAGGAATAAGCACACAATTCCTGTCTGATCAGTTCTTCCTTTCCCACAAGGAAGACCTTAATCCCTTTGCTTGCCTTAACCGCATCAACAGCTCCCTGTACAATGGCACCGGGGGCATTGTCTCCCCCCATTGCATCCAGTGCTACATTTACCATTTGTGATACTTCTCTCTTCCTTTTTTACTCTATAACTTAATATACTAAACCGATATATAAAAATCAAGGATATTTTAAAGAGAGCGGCAAAATAGAAAAATCCGACTGCAAACTCCATGCCAGCCGGATTTTTCTGTTTTTACTTATCGTTCTTCTTTCCTTTAAACTCAGATGGCCATACACCCACCTTCTTTTTAAAGAGCTTGGAAAAATGTACCGGGTCAGAATACCCCACCATTCCTGCAACATCCTTTGCCAAAAGCTCCTCATTTACTGAAAGCAGACATTTGGCATGCTCAATTCTGAGCATCTGGATATATTGGCCGGGAGTATATCCCGTATAGTCCTTAAACAGCTTTCCCAGATAGGGAGCTACCAGACCAAATTCTGCTGACAGCTCCTTTACCGTAATCGGCTCTGTCAGATGCTCCCGGATATATACTGCTACTCTTTCCATCAATTCTTCACTGCTCTGGCGTTTTCCCACACCTTCTCTCAGAATGTCTTCTTTCAGATTCCCTCCTAGATTTGTACAAAACGCTTCCACCAGTCTGTCTCTCTCTTTTTGCTCACTGCGCTCATGATATTCCTTCTCAATCTCTTCAATAAGTGCCTCCATATCCTCCAACACAATGGGCTTTAACAAGTATCGCTTAGCCTGGTATTCGATAGCCTGCTGTGCATAGTGAAAATCGTTATAGCCGCTTATGGCTACAATAATCGTTTCCGGATAATTTTCATGAACAAATTTCATCAGCTCAATTCCATCCAGCAAAGGCATATTGATATCGGTAAAAATCACATCTACAGAGTTTTCCTTCAGATAATCTACCGCCTCTTTCCCATTAAGAGCGCATTTGACCACATAAAACTCCGGGTTGATCCGCTCAATCATGATTCTTATTCCCCTGAGAAGGGGTAATTCGTCCTCTGCCACCAAAACCTTAATCATCACACCTACCTCCAAGCAGAACACAGGCTCCATTCTCCTCATTACGAAGCTCAAAAAGAAAATCCTTCCCATAGGTTATCTTCATTCGGGTATAGATATTGGGAATGCAAAGTCCTCCAATGGATATACTGTTTAAGATATCCTTCACCTCTTCCTTATCCAGCTTTTGTGTGAATCGGTGAAATTCATCCAAAAATTCCTGGGGAAAGCCTCCTCCATTGTCTCGAATCAATATGTACCATTTTTTTTCGTGTGTCCAGGCATGGATAAAGATTTTCCAAACAGGCTCTACCTTTTTAAAGGCGTGCTTAAAGCAATTCTCACAAATAGGCTGTACAATCAGTTTGGGGACTCTGATTCCCCCGGCCTCTTCCTCTGTCTTTATTTCATATTCAAAAAGCTCCTCATATCTGACCTTCATCAGGAGCATGTATTTCTTTGCATTTTCACACTCTTCATTGATGGTACTGAAGCCATCCCCCATCTGCGAGGTATAGCGGAGAATCCCTCCCAGCTCCTTACAGATATAAGGTATCTTCGTATTCCCATCCAACTGTGCTTCCATGGATACAATAGCCAGAATATTGTGTAGAAAATGAGGATTCATCTGTGACTGTAAAGCAAATAAATGTGCCTTTACCTCATTGGTTTTTGCCGCAATCTGCATTTGCATAGTACTCTTCAGCTTTTCCAGCATTTTATTGAAGGAATTTTCCAGACGAATGACAATATCCTCTGAATTTTCATCGGCAATTTCTACAGACAGATTATCCATGGCGATAGACTTTAATGAGTTATCCAGGGCAAGCAAGGGGGCTGAAAGATATTTGAACATAATTCTTTCCCATACCAGGGCAACACCCAGGATTGCTGTTACAACCATCGCAAGAATGATATAAAATCGTTTCAGCTCCTGCTCCAGCTTAATGGGTCTTTTATGAAATCGGACTTCATAAGGGGCATGCTCCAGGGACAGCGTTATTTCATACTTATTTTCATAATCTATGGTTTCGGATTTTCCGGTACTGGTATAAATTATCTTTCCCTCTGAATCCAGAATATCCGCATAGTTCTCTTCTCCTATATCCGAAAAGATTTCCTCCAGCCGCTGAACCGGCTCCCATACCTCTACGAATCCATAGATGCCTTCCAATGAATAGTCACTGATCTGTCTGACTACTGCTATGGATTTCGCTTCATTCTCCGGATTCAGCATATTCGTCATAGGGCTTCGATAAAAGGCCTCTCCCTGATTTTCCGTAAAAAACTTCTCTGACTCTCTAAAGGTGTTCCCCAAAAAGAACTGTCCACTGTCACTGTTTACCGATTCTTCCTCAAAAATCCAGCAAAAATCTCCCTGCTGATTATAAAGAAGAACAATAGCATCCCCGTTTCCCCTGATATTATAAGTTTCCAAAAGCTGCTTTACTTTCTTACCCTCATCCGGATTATCCCCAAAATAGTTCCCGTCCGGCTCTTTAGACAAATGGCGGAAAATTTCTACAATTTCCGGATTCATGGCAATCTGCATTGCCGTATGATCCATGTTATAATAGAAGCTGTCCAGCTGAGCTGTGGTTTTTTGTGCAATAAGCTGAAAATGCTGCTCATCTTCCGTCTTCATTTCATTGACCACCACCTGATAGATGTAGCCCACAAGCCCCGCTGTAATCAGAAGAATAATCCCTGTATGATATAGAAAAAAACGTGTTTTTAATTTCAGTTTTTTCATGTTAAATCCAACTTCTTTTTGCGTTACACTCCGCCATACTTAACTCCTATATCCTCGGTAATCCTGGCATCAATAAAGTGCTTTTCAACCATTTCGCCCATAATAGCCAGAGCCTTTTCGTGGGAAAAGCCATCCTTATAGGGTCTTGGCTCCGTCAGTGCCTGATAAATATCCACGCAGGCCATCAGTCTCTCCTCAAAGCTCAACTCCTCTTTCCCTTTTCCAAAAGGATAGCCTGTTCCATCAAGCTTTTCGTGATGGTGTACCGCCCATTTTGTCACGGTCTCCAAGCCCCGGATTCTTTTCAGCATCTGCCAGCTCTGCCAGGCATGATTTTGAATATTCTTAAATTCCTGCTCCGTCAGCTTATCGGGTTTTTCCAAAATCTTACTGTCTACGGTCAGCTTTCCCAAATCATGAACAGCACCTGCAAGATAGAGCAAAGTACACTCATCCTCATTATAGCCATAATATCTTCCCATATCCTCTGCCCTCATGGCTACTCCCAGAGAATGCTTTCTGGTAAATTCTGATTTATAATCAATGATTTTTATCCAGAAATCGCAAATATCATGTATTGTTTTATTGGAATACTCGCAAAGGCCGCTGTCCACCTCTTCTTTCAGATACTTTTCCAGATTATCTTCGTTCATCTTGGAAAATGATTCTGCCGTCGTTCCATTTAAAAATGCCTGTACACATATGGAGGAATAACGAATATTCTCGTTTTCCTTCACATAAGCACGGATTTTCTCATATTTTTCCTGTGTGATTCCATCCAGACGAAAACGGGTATCCAGAGTATCTCCCATATGAATAAGCTGAGCCGTCAAGGGTGTTTGCTCTGCTGTCTTTTCAAAAGGACCGCTTCCGTCAGCTTCCTCGTGATGGTATAAAACCGCATCCCGGGCTCCACTGGAAAAAGGCAGCTTCTCCAGATTATGCTCGCCCATAATACAGTGTGCCTTCAGCCCTTTTCCCTCAAATCCTTTGCCGGGATCCTTTCCCTGATTATATTCTTCCCGAATATACTCTGTCAGAGCATTGTCATGAAGCGTAGCCAATCCTGCCAGCTCAAGCAGCTCTTCCTCCTTCATCTCTAAAATTCTTCCCATAATCACACAAAATCCGGCCACTCGCTTTCCATGTCCTCTTGCTATGGGAAGCAGCTGACTTTCCACACAATCCAGGCCATCTGAAAATGCATATAAAATATCACTGAAATATAGCTTCATCTTTACCTCTCATTCCACTCTGGGGATAATCTTTACCATTCGGCTGCCATACAGCCTCAGGGGTTGGTTTGATTGAATTCTGTAACAATATCATTGGCTATCTGGGGATTCTGAGACTGAATTTTGGTCAAATAACGGAAATTACTGCCATCATAGGGCTGCGCCTCTCCAAACAGGCCAATTTCATAGCAATTCCGAATAACACTGATTATACATTGATTATAGTGATCACTCTCACAGGAACGGCACATTTTCAGTGTATGGGCAATTCCTTTTGCAAAATCCTCTTCATGATAGAGCTTAAAGTCCGTTACGGGAATATTCGCATCTCCATTCATTACATAGGTAACATTCTCCTTAAGACAGCCGATAGCACAATTCTGTGCATAGCCAACAATACAGGAGGGTTTTTCACATCCGCCACAGGCTGCCTTTCCCAGACAACAGCCGGAAAGATCCTCAATTAATCGATTAAAGTTTACCTCTGAATACTTAATTCCCATGTTTTTCCTCCATTCTACATCCTTTTCTTTTGTTATGCAACGTGTTCATTATAATCTGCAGCTTTCTGTCGTTACATGTTCTTTTTAGAAAAGAAAATGTTCTTTTTTAAGTTTTTCTTTTCTGCAAAGCAAAAAAGCTGATGTATCTGTAATCTACATCAGCTTTTTCCTCCGATTGGAAAATCCATATTTCCTATTTAACAAAAGAAATTTAAAATTCTTACATTCTAATCAACTGCAATGATTTCTTTTTTGTTGTAAGAACCGCATTTTTTACAAACTCGGTGAGGCATCATTAAAGCACCACATTTACTGCACTTAACCAATGTGGGAGCACTCATTTTCCAGTTTGCTCTTCTCTTATCTCTTCTGGATCTGGAAGATTTATTCTTAGGACAAATAGACATCGTTACACCTCCTTACAACAATTCTATTTGAAGAAAATGCATTGCATTCTCTTAAACTCACACTTCAGCGGTCAACAGAATGACCACACTTGAATCATTATACCCGGCGATAATTACTTTGTCAAGCTGTTTTTCCGGTTTTCACCACAATATCTTGTGCACTGAAGTGAAAAGTTTATTTCCACTTTGAAGGGGGGAAAGTAGATTTTAGTCTT